>CANJPX010000063.1 GCA_947476185.1 Bacteroidota bacterium | reverse complement strand
TGTGAATCCAACACCTACAGCATTAATAATTTCAAGTAATACTCCTGTATGTGCAGGAACAACAATAGATCTTTTTGCAAATACAGTTGCAGGTGGAACGTATTCCTGGACTGGTCCGAGCGCATTTGTTTCTTCATTGGAAGATCCGAGTATTGCATCAGCAACAGCAGCAATGGCGGGAACATATTCAGTAACAGTAACTGTTTTAGGATGTACAGGTCCAAATGCGACCACAGTTGTAGTCGTGAATCCGATTCCTGCAACACCAACAGCGGGAAGTAATTCTCCAATTTGTGCAGGAGTAACATTAAATTTAACAACTCCGGTTTTAGCAGGAGCAACTTATTCCTGGACCGGTCCGAATTCATTTTCATCTGCATTACAAAATCCTACAATTCCGGGGGCTACAGTATTAGAGGCAGGAACGTATTCTGTTACAACAACAGTACTTGGATGTACCAGTGCAATTGGAACGGTAACAGTAATTGTGAATTTACCACCTGCTACTCCTATTGCAGGAAGTAACACTCCCGTATGTGTTGGCTATCCATTAAATTTAACATCAATATTAATTGCTGGGGCAACCTACTCATGGACAGGTCCGAATGCATTTACATCAACATTACAAAATCCAACAATTTCAAGCACTACATTATTAGCTGGAGGAACGTATACTGTAGTAGCAAATAATGGATGTGCAAGTGCCCCTGCAACAACAGTAGCGGTTGTGAATCCAACGCCTGTGGCACCAACAGCGGGAAGTAACTCTGCTATATGCGACGGTTCAACCTTAAATTTAACATCGAATACAATCGCGGGCGCGACCTATTCATGGACGGGTCCAAATGCATTTTCTTCTGCATTAGAAGATCCTTCAATAGTGGGCGCAACTGCAATTACAGCTGGATCATATAGTGTTACTGCCACAGTAGATGGTTGTTCAAGTCTTGCAGGAACAACAGTAGTCGTAATTAATCAACCGGCTAGTTCAATTGCCGGCCCCGATCAAACAGTTTGTGCCAATAATACTTTAGTAAATATTTCAGGAACTGTAACAGGTGGAAGTTCAACCGGAATTTGGACAACAAGTGGAACAGGAATGTTTTTACCATCTGCAACAAGTTTAGCTGCGACATACACACCATCTAATGCTGATACCACATCAGGAAGTGTTACGTTAACATTAACATCAACATTGAATGGTGCATGTGCTTCATCAGTATCATCTCTTGTTGTCACAATTACAAATGCACCAACTGCAAATGCAGGTCCTAACCAAAGTGTGTGTGCAAATAATTCAAACGTAATTTTGAACGGACAAATAACAACTGCAAGTGGAGGTGTTTGGATAACATCAGGAACAGGAACATTCAGTCCAAGCAATACAACATTAAATGCTACCTATATTCCGAGTGCTGCCGATACTTTATTAGGAACTATAACATTAGCATTAACATCTACAGGTAATGGAACTTGTTTATCCGTTTCTGATACGATGATTGTGACAATAACAAATGCCCCATCTGCTATTACAGGCCCCGATCAATTTGTTTGTTTGTCGAGCCCGAATTCAATTTTATCAGGAACGATAATTGGCGGTGCAGGAACTGGAATTTGGACAACATCAGGAACAGGAACATTTTCTCCAAGTGCTGTTTCTTTGAATCCAACGTACATTCCTAGTGCGGCAGATACCGCTGCAGGTAGTGTATTGATCATTTTAACTACGACGGCAAACGGCGGCTGTTCATCCGTTTCAGATTCTTTGACAATTACATATACGATTATCCCTACTGTTAATGCAGGAACAGATCAAGCAGTTTGCGCTAATAATTCTACTGTTCTTTTAAACGGATCCGTGATCGGAACCTCTAATACTGGTATCTGGTCATCATCAGGAACAGGAACATTTACTCCAAGCAACACCACATTAAATGCAACATACAATCCGAGTACAGCAGACATAGCGTCAGGTTCTGTGACGCTTACATTAAGTTCTACAGGTTCTTGTTCTGTAGTTACTGATATAATGGTGGTTTCAATTACAATAGTACCATCAGTAAATGCAGGTCTTGATATGAATGTTTGTTCAAATAATCCGGACGCTACATTAAGTGCAATAATTAGTGGGGCTACAACAACAGGTATTTGGTCAACTGCGGGTACAGGTACGATAGTGCCATCAACGACAAGTTTAAATATTGTTTATTCTCCTTCTTTAACGGATATCACAAATGGTTTTGTAGATATGATAATTACTTCTACAGGAAATGGAACTTGTAATCCTGTTTCTGATACAGTAAAAATAATAATAACCCCGCCACCTGCAGCCTTTGCAGGCAACGATACTTCTATGTGTGCGAATACAACATTGCAATTATCAGGTGTGATAACAGGTGGAATGGCTACAGGTATCTGGACAACATCCGGCTCCGGAACATTCTCTCCACTTGCCACAACATTAAATGCAACATATATTCCAAGCAATGCCGATACTTTAAGTGGAACAGTTACATTGACATTAACTTCTACAAACAATGGCGGATGTGTTGCTGTGAGTGATGGTGTTGTGATAATAATTACAGAAGCTCCAGCAGCAAATGCAGGTGTCGATCAATCAATTTGTTCTAATAATTCATTGGTTGCATTGAATGGAATAGTTACTCAAGCAACAGGCGGAATATGGACGTCCAATGGAACTGGTACATTTGACCTTGCAACAAATTTAAATGCGAATTATACTCCTTCCGCTGCTGATATTTCAAGTGGTGCAGTGACATTGGCACTTACCACAACCGGAATTGGAAATTGTAGTGCAGCCATAGATTCTATTCTTGTTAATTTTTCAACGGCACCGATAGTGAATGCAAATGCAGATCAATTTATTTGTACCGGAACAATGACCGCTAATTTGAATGGAAGTGTAGGCGGAGGTACTACAACAGGACAATGGACCACATTAGGTTCGGGTACATTTAGTTTGGATACAGATATGAATGCCATTTATACTTTGAGTAATGCTGATACCACTGCAGGTTTTGTATTCTTAATTCTTACTTCAACAAATAATGGAAATTGTAACGCCGTTGCTGATACAATGAAAATAACCATTACAACAATTCCAACTTCTTTTTCAGGAGCGGATCAGATACTGTGTTCAAACAATGCAAATGTTGTATTGAACGGAATAATTTCCGGTGGCTCCGGTTTAGGCCAATGGACAACCTTTAACGGAACAGGAACATTCACACCTTCTGATACAACTTTAAATGCAACTTACAATTCAAGTGCTGCCGATACAATTCAAGGTTTTGTTTCGTTGGTGTTAACGCCTCTCAATTCATGTTTGGATATTCCTGATACAATGATTGTGACATTTACCACTGCTCCATATATATTTGCAGGAAGCGATCAGTCAATTTGTAATGGAGTAAATATTAGTTTAAGTGCATCCATGAATAGTGTGCCTTCCGGAATGCTTTGGACAACAACCGGTACCGGAACATTTACACCGAATGATTCAACTTTAGCGGTCACCTATATTCCTTCTGCTGCTGATGCTGCTATAGATACGGTTTATTTCTATGCATCTACAACAGGCAATGGCACTTGTTTTTCAGATATTGATACTGTAATGGTATTGCTTGGAAATACACCGGTAGCTAATTTTACTTCATCAGGAAATTGTAGCGGACAGGCTGTTTCATTCACTGATGTGTCAACAATTTCTGCGGGTGCAGTTAGCGGCTGGGCATGGGATTTTGGAGATAGTAATACTTCTGTATTGCAGAATCCCACAAACATATATACAACTGCCGGAACTTATACTGTAACTTTGGTTGCTTCTTCGGGTGCAGGCTGCTTTGATTCGATCGTAAAAACTATTGTTATCAATCCATTGCCAACAGCAGCATTTAGTTATATTTCAAATTGTTCTTCCGACAGCGTCTTGTTTACTGATAATTCAACAATTCCTTCCGGATCTATCTCTCAATGGAATTGGGATTTCGGAGATCTTACTTCATCAATTTTACAAGATCCGATCCACGTATATGGTATGATAGATACTTTTTCTGTCACATTGAATATTATTTCCGATTCCGGATGTGTCGCCTCGATCACTCAGAATGTTATTGTGGCTCCTCGTCCGACAGCGAACTTTGGATATCTGATTAATTGTGCAACAGGTATGGTCGTGTTCACAGATTCATCAATAGTAAGCAATGATACTATCATATCTTATAATTGGGATCTTGGAAATGGAACTACTTCAACACTTCAAAATCCTTTGGCTGTTTTCTATATACCGGGCACCTATATTATTCAATTGCAGGTGACAACATTTGGTGGATGTACTGATATGGATTCAGCTACCATCGTGATAACAAATCCTCCAATAGCAGATTATCTTCCACAAGGCGGACAATATCTTATCGGACAAACAATAAATTTTACCGATCAGAGTCTCTACGCCTCCTCTTATTATTGGACCTTCGGATTTAATACTGATACATCAATAGTTCAGAATCCAAGTTACTCCTATGGGCAAAATGGTTCGTACATCGTAACGCTTATTGCTTCAAATGGCAGCGGATGCTCCGATACAGCGGCTTATCAGTTCGATATTATCGGAAGCCCTATCATTGTTCCATCAGCATTTTCACCTAATGGTGACGGATTAAATGATGCATTCAGTATCAAAGGCGGACCATTTAATTCATATGAATTAAGGGTGTTCAACGAATGGGGTGAACAAATATTTATCAGTACTAGTCAAAATGAAGGATGGGATGGAACATTTAAAAAGAAAGATCAACCGGCAGGCACGTATGTATATATTTTTAACGGTGTAAGTTATACCAATGAAGAAATTAAATTGCAAGGAGAAATTGCCATAACACGCTAAGGCCATGAAAAGATTACTCATTTATATTTTACTTATTTGCGGATATACATTATCGGCTCAGGATTTTCATATTTCGCAATATGATGTTTTAACGTTGTATAATAATCCTGCTTTGACCGGTGTTTCCCGCGATGGACAGCCGGCGGATTATAAATTTTATTTGACACATCGGTCGCAATGGAAGTCAATAGGAATAAAACCATTTAAGACCTATTCTTTGGCGTATGATATGAAATATAAACGTTTAGGAATAGGTGCTTTACTTTTAAATAACCGTTCCGGTTTAGGAAATTTTAACACCTTGAATTTTTTGGTTTCAGGTTCCTATTTCATTATCAAAGATCCGAATTCTCCGCATGTGCTCACAACTGGAATACAAATTGGATTGTTAAATAAGTCGTTCGACCCTCAACAATATTTGTATGAGAGTCAATATAATGCTTCTACAGGAATGTTGGATGAAGGCATTGTAAGTGGCGAATCCTATGCGCATACAAGTATATTGAAATTTGATGCCAATCTGGGAATATATTATTCTTACAATGAAAAGGAAAAGAAATATCATCCTTTTGTCGGCTTTTCTATTTATCACATCACAAAACCAAATGAATCATTTACTTCTACTAAAAGTAAAATGCCAATGCGTTTTAATTTTAATCCCGGATGTGAATTTATTGTAAGTGATAAAGTAAAATTAATTCCCAGCATTTTGTATATGAATCAGGCGAAAGCCTCTGAGTTTAATATTGGAGCATTAGGTACTTACCGTATCAAGGAAAAGAATGATATCATTTATGGAATTAATTACCGTTGGAAAGATGCTGTGATAATTCATGCCGGATTCAGGAAGGATAATATTCTTTTCAGAATGAGTTATGATGTGAATACATCTTATTTATCTGCTTATACTGGTAACAGAGGCGCATTCGAATTATCATTAGTGGTAAGTGGTAAGAAAGGTGAGAATCCTTTTAAATCAATTAAGTCTTTCTAGATAATAGAGATATTTATATTTTTCAAACACAAAGCCCTGAATCGTTGATGCGATTCAGGGCTTTGTCTATTTATGCCTTTAGTTTAATAGGATTAAATGTGTTTAATAATTTTATATTCTACTTTTTTAATATCGGCAACAAAATATTGGATGCGTTATTTGCATCATGATAAATCTTGATCGTAGATTTAATAAAATCTTTTTCATCACAATGATAAATATCAAGAAACTGTTGCGGGTTTCTGTCAACTAATGGAAACCAGCTGCTTTGTACCTGGATCATAATTTTATGTCCTTTCAGAAATGTATGTGCTACATCCGGCAATTCAAAATTCACTTCTGTTATTTTTTCGGGAATAAAAGGCTCTGGATTCTTGCCAATTGAATCGCCGGGCGTAAAACTGTTCCTGAATTTCCCTCTTAACACTTCTCCCCGGACTAACATTTGATAACCACCCATTGGATATTTGTCATCTGCATTATATTTAAAGTCATCGGGAAAAACATCAATAACTTTCACTACAAAATCTGCATCAGTTGTGGAGATACTGACCAATAATTTTGCTATCAACGGACCAGCAAGTGTTATGTCATTTGTAAGCGTTTCTGTAGAAAAAACCAATACGTCTGGTCTGCGTGCCGCAAATCGTTGATCATCACTCATGTATTCTCGCGTGCGATTGATGTGCACGTCTTCGGTATAAGGAACAGGTTTGGAAGGGTCACTTATATATTCCGAAAAGCTATTTGTTGCAGCTGATTTTGTAAATGAAAGTTTCCCATTTTCATTTAAATAAATTGGTTTTGTCTCAACATTTTTTGGAGGCCATTCTGTAAAGGTGGTCCACTTATTTTCTCCTGTTATAAAAATGTTCGCTTCCGCAATTTTATTGGCATCGCCTTCTCCTTTCAAATAATAATTGAAGAAAGGCATTTCAATATTTTTATAATAGTACTCTGAAACACCTTTTCCAAATTCAACATTTCCCAATCGACTTCCGTCTGATTTCGCCCAGCCACCATGAAACCATGGTCCCATGGTGATCTTATTGATCGTCTTCGGACTTTGTTTTTCAATTGTTTTATAGGTGTTCCAAGCTCCCCAACAATCTTCGGCATCAAACAAACCTCCGGTAATTAAAATGGCTGGTTTTATATTTTTTAAATTATAAGTAACAGTATGCGATCTCCAAAATTCATCGTAATTCGGATGATTCATTTCTTCATTCCAGAATTTCATAGTATCACCCATATATAATTTTGTAAGATTTTTTAACGTTCCTATTTTCAGAAAAAAATCATAATTATCAGGAGTGGGGTAATCGAGATCAGGTCCATTTTTAGTTGTTGGTCCGGGATGACTGTGCCCGAAAGAATAATCAAAATCAAAATCATCCATCATAAAAAAAGCTCCTTTGTGGTGCACGTCATCACCAATGAACCAATCGGTTACAGGTGCTTGCGGACTAACAGCTTTTAAAGCCGGATGACCGCATAAGGCAGCCATTGTGGAATAAAATCCAGGATAGGAGACGCCACTCACTCCAACATTTCCATTGTTGTTCGGAATATTTTTTATCATCCAATCGATAGCATCATAAGTATCACTTGCTTCATCAACATCCTTTTTTGTTTTTTTGTTTGCTATATACGGACGGATATCTTCAAACACTCCTTCGCTCATATAACAACCTCGCACATCTTGAATTACATATATATAATTTTGTAAAAGATATTCTTTTGTATTTCTTGACCAAAAATTCCTGAAGGTCTTCTCACCATATGGTGCGCAAGAATAAGGTGTGCGGGTCATCATAATTGGGTGTTTTTTCGAAGCGTCCTTAGGAATATAAATTGAAGTGAAAAGTTTTATTCCGTCACGCATCGGGATACTGCGTTCAATTTTATAATAATTATTTACGATGTAAACAGAATCAGGATTTATCGTTTGTGATCGTAAAGAAGTGAAAAATGAAATTAATAAAAGTGTGGGGATAAATCTTTTCATCAGTTGGGAATATTAACGATGAATTGTGTATTATACTTATTCATCGGGCTTTTGTATTTTATCCAAATATAACCTAAAAACAAAAACGTTTTGTATTTCTACAAAACGTTTCGTCAAACATCAATATTCAAACAATAAATCTGCCTCTGCCAACAACTAAATTTTTATCTCATCTTCATTTTTATTCATAAAATGATATTCCAGGAAGGTGTATGAAGAAACAGCACGCACCTTGAATTTTTTTCCAAATTTCTTTGCCCATTTATGTTTTAACGAATTGAAGAAAAATCCTTTGGTAATATATGCTTCCAGATAAGGATGTACGCATAAGGTCACACCGGTTTCATTTTGTTCTTTTAAAATATAACGCAGGTTATTCTCTATCTGATCCATCAAAATAATACTCGCTTGAATTTCTCCACTGCCACCACAAGTCGGACATTTTTCAACTGTGACGATGTTCATTTCCGGACGAACACGCTGACGGGTAATTTGTATCAACCCGAATTTGCTCGGAGGTAAAATATTGTGCTTTGCTCTGTCTTTCGACATTTCATCGCGCATTCTTTCGAACAATAATTTGCGGTTTTCTGCAGAATGCAGATCAATAAAATCTACAACGATAATTCCACCCATATCGCGCAAGCGCAATTGACGTGCAACTTCCACTGCTGCTTCTAAATTTACTTCAAGTGCATTTGTTTCCTGCGTGTTATCCGATTTTGCCCTGTTACCACTGTTCACATCAATGACGTGCAAGGCTTCTGTATGCTCAACAATAAGATAACCACCGCTTTTCATCGTTACTGTTTTTCCGAACAATCCTTTGATCTGACGGTCTACCCCGAAATTATCGAAGATTGGAACAGTACCTTTGTAAAGTTTTAAAATATTTTCTTTATCAGGAGCGATTGTATGCAGGTAATTTTTTGTTTCGTCATAAAGTGTTTGATCGTTGATATGAATGCTGTTGAAACTTGCATTTAAAAGGTCACGTAAAATTGCAGATGTCCGATCCAATTCCCCCAATACTTTTTGAGGTGGTTGAGCTGTTTTTAATGCTTCAAAGCAGATATCCCATTTTTTCACAAGGTCATTAAGATCTGTGTCAAGGTCTGCAACACTTTTTCCTTCGGCAACAGTACGGATGATCACGCCAAAGTTCTTCGGCTTGATACTCGCGATCAGTTTTTTTAATCGCGTTTTTTCATCATTCGTTTTTATTTTTTGGGAAACCGATATTTTATCAGAAAAGGGTATCAATACCAAATAGCGTCCTGCCAATGAAATTTCGGTTGTAATTCTCGGACCTTTTGTAGAGATAGGTTCCTTCGCAATCTGAATAAGAATTTGCTGATTAGCACTTATTACATTGCCAATTTTACCGTCTTTAGGAATATCACTTTCAAACTTAAAATACATTAAGTTGGAAGTAGTTTGTTTTCCTGTTTGCACCGCTTTGGTGTATTTTCCGAATGAAGAAGCCTGTGGCCCCAGATCCAGATAATGCAAAAATGCATCTTTTTCATATCCAACATCCACAAAGGCAGCATTTAAACCGGGCATTACTTTTTTAACGCGTCCCAGATAAATGTCACCAACAGAAAAATTATTATTGCTTTTTTCACGATTAAGTTCTACTAATCGTTTGTCATTTAATAATGCAATAACAACTTCGGTGGGCGTTGAATCAATAATTAATTCGTTGTTCACTCTAAGTTTTTTAAATAAATACAATATCCCCGGCACCCCGATATAAGGAGTCCGTGGATCTTTATTAATAATTTGTTGTGCTTAATTTCGGATCACCGAAAAGAAAACAAACAGACGTGTGCTAATAAACAGAATAGGAAAAATATTTCCCTATTCTGTAAAATGACGCTGCTAGTTACAAGCAAAAAACAATTCTTTCCCGAATGCTCGGGATAGAATTATTTTTTCTTATGTCTGTTTTTTCTCAAACGTTTTTTACGTTTGTGAGTAGCCATTTTATGTCTTTTTCTTTTTTTACCGCTTGGCATGACTTAAATGTTTAAATGTTTAAAAAATTTGTTTACTGTTTCTGTCCCGGAGTTTCCTCCATGGTTAATTTATCTATATAATCTTGTACTTCTTTTTTTATCGTCACATCCTTTTCCAAAGAAATGTATTTTTTTAAACTCTCAATTGCCTTTTCCTTGTTTCCCTTTTGTTGATACGCATCCGACAGATGGATATAAGCTTCAATAAAATCAGGCTGAATTCTCAAAACCTTTTCAAATCGTGCTATTGCTTTTTGCCACTGTCCCGATTTCTCTGAGAAAAATGCAAAGTTCAATTGAAGATTTACATTGTTCGAATCGGTCTTCTCAATTTCTCGCATCATCCCGATTCCTTTCATCGGATTTGATCCCCCTTCAACATAACAAGATGCTAGACTGATCTTAGCTTCTAAATTATTTGGATTCATGGCCAAAACATTTTCGAAACAGATCTGGGCCTCTCCAAACAATATAGGTCTGTTGCCAACGTCAACAAATCGACTTGAAGAAAAATAACGATCTCCTGCATTTTTCCAATTGCTTTCGGTTGGTGACATTAATGCCGCTTGCTCCATATAATAGGCAGCAACAGAAGGATTCCGTAAACTGTCCCACATCGAAATCATGTTTTCGAAGGCGTTTTTTTTATCGGATGCGCTTTTTATTGCCTCATCCAATTTTTGAATCGCTTGCTTATCATCCTTGCTTAAACCTGCAACAGCAGCTTGTACCATTTGGTTTAAAGCAGTCACATTGCTGGCAGTGGCTTCCGGTGTTTGAACAACTTCCTCTTTTGGTGGAAGTTTAGTGTTCGCAAATAATAAAAGAACGAAAAGTATTAATGCGCCTAAAATGACTGCTATTTGAGTTTTATTCAGCGACTTCATTTTATTTCTTTAGTTTAAAGTTTAGATATTTATGGTTAGAAAATTAAGGTCATAAAGAACTTGAAACTTTTAAACTTTGAACTTGAAACTTTAAACTGTTTTAAACAATAGCTTCTTTTTTAACGTTTTTCTTTACTTTCTCAGCAAATGTTTTAGCAGGTTTGAAAGCCGGAATGTAATGTGCCGGAATAATGATCGTTGTGTTTTTGGAAATGTTTCTTCCTGTTTTTTCAGCACGTCTTTTTACGATGAAGCTTCCAAATCCTCTTAAATAAACATTCTCTCCACTCACCATTGAGTTTCTTACCGATTTCATGAACGCTTCAACGCTCGCCTGAACTGCAACTTTTTCAATTCCTGTTTTTTCTGCAATGTCGTTAATGATGTCTGCCTTTGTCATACTTCTATAAACTATTTATAATCAAACAATTAATACAATAATAATTTTTCGGGAGGCAAAGATAGTATTTTAATTTTCAAACAAAAATTTTAATCGTATTTTCGAACTTCATTTTAATAAAACGGAGCTTTAAAGCCTATAAATGAAGCATTTTTCAGCAAAAATAATTACCTGGTACCGACAAAACAAACGCGATCTGCCTTGGCGGAACACAAAAGATGCCTATTTAATATGGCTTTCCGAGATCATTTTACAGCAAACTCGTGTGGACCAAGGGATGGCATATTATTTAAAGTTTGCCAAGGAATTTCCTACTATAAAACACCTCGCTAAAGCTGATAATGACACCGTGATGAAGTTATGGCAAGGCTTAGGTTATTATTCCCGAGCCCGTAATCTTCACGCAACTGCCAAAATTCTTCAGAATGATTTCAAAGGGAAGTTCCCAGATTCTTATGCAGATATCCTTACCTTAAAAGGTGTTGGTGAATATACTGCTGCAGCAATTGCGTCCTTTGCTTTTGATAAACCACATGCTGTGGTCGATGGTAATGTATTTCGCGTACTTTCGAGAGTTTTTGGTATCGAAACACCTATTGATAGCTCAATAGGCAAAAAGGAGTTTTATACACTTGCCAACGAACTTATCGATAAAAAAATGCCGGGCATGCACAATCAGGCAATTATGGAATTTGGTGCCCTGCAATGTAAGCCTGTTAATCCGGATTGCAGTGTATGTTGTTTAAATTCAAATTGTTACGCTTTCGCGAAGAAGGTGGTACAGGAACTTCCTATCAAGGAAAAGAAGACGAAAGTACGAAATCGATATTTTAATTATATTGTATTTAAATATAAAGGGACTACTGCCATTCGAAAGCGTGTTGAAAAAGATATATGGATAAACCTTCACGATTTCCCTTTAATAGAAACTACTAAGGAGTTGACAGAAGAGAAATTACTTGCTTCCCCCGAATGGAAAAAAATGATTGGCAAAACCAAGTATTCTATCGGATCCATTTCTTCTACCTATAAACATATATTGAGCCATCAAAAAATATTTGCCCGTTTTATTATTGTAAATAGTGAACAACCACTGCGATCATTTCTTCCTGAAGAGATCATCATTATAAAAGAAATGGATATTCATAAATATGCTGTTCCAAGATTGGTGGATCTATTTCTGGAAAAGGAAATCTAGCGCAATCCGAATTAACGATCGGGGACCAATTCATCTTTGGATGGAGGACTGTTTTTTACTATATTTGTTATTCAAATAATTTTCAGATCATGGCAGGAGTTAATAAGGTAATATTGGTAGGTAATTTAGGTAAAGATCCTGAAGTGCGTCACTTGGAAGGCGGAGCTGCCGTGGCAAACTTTACATTGGCTACCACAGAAACGTATAAGGATAAAGCAGGAAATCGTCAGGAACAAACCGAATGGCATAATATTGTTGTTTGGCGTGGCTTAGCTGAAATAGCTGAAAAATATTTGAAAAAAGGAATGACGATTTACATTGAAGGAAAACTACGTACACGTTCCTGGGACGATAAAGAAGGGCATAAGCGATACACTACTGAAATTGTTGGTGATACTTTTACGATCCTTAGTAAGAAAGAAAATAATACTTCCCAAGGAAACAACGATGATATTGCGAACAGCAGCACCAAACCAGCAGATGATCTTCCATTTTAAACTGTTTATTTGCAAAATACTATCTTTGCCATATTATAAGTATAACTAATATCCCAAAATTTTGGCCGTCACGAGTACCAGTCTGTTTTTTAATTCTTCGCTTTTAAGCATTGTTATAAATCCATTATCATTTAGTATTGTTTTAGCAATAGTAACAATGTTTGTTTTGTTGTTTATTGTTGCATTGGTCTCTGCCGCTGAATCTTCTTTCTTTTCTCTTACACCTACTGATAGGGAAGAATTAAATACTTCCGATTCTAAAGTGGATCATAAAATTCTTCTGCTGATAGAAAAGCCAAAACGTTTATTGGCGACTCTTTTGATAAGTATAAATTTTATCAATATCGCTATTGTTATTCTCAATGCGTCTTTTATTTTCGGTGAAGATGGATTATTTGATTTTCCGGGAAGTCCGACTATTGGTTTCGTTATCCAAGTTGTAGTTGTTACCTTTTTGATTTTACTCGTGGGAGAAGTAACTCCTAAAATATATGCAACTCAAAATCCTTTGAAAGCTTCAAGGAGGTTGATCTATTTTGTTTTGATATTGCAACAATTGTTTTATCCTTTAAGTTCATTTTTAATTTTTATTACATCCTTGCTCGATAAAGTAATAAAACCACAATCACATAATATTTCAGTGGATGAATTATCGCAGGCACTTGATCTTACTTCTGATGAAGATATTCCGGAGGAGGATCATAAGATCTTAAAGGGAATTGTGAAGTTCGGAAATACAGATGTAAAACAAATTATGCAATCGCGAATGCATGTAACGGCATTTGAATATAAACTTGGTTACACAAAGTTGCTGGCGGATCTGACAGCGTTTGGGTTTTCAAGAGTTCCTATCTATAAAGAAACATTAGATAATATTGTTGGTGTTCTATATACAAAAGATCTGTTGCAATATATAAACGAAGCAGATAATTTTAATTGGCAAGGCATCATTCGTCCTCCCTTTTTTGTTCCTGAAAATAAAAAAATTGACGATCTGCTTCGTGAAATTCAAAGTAAAAAAATTCATCTGGCTGTGGTAGTCGACGAGTATGGCGGAACCTCTGGGATCGTTACTTTGGAAGATGTGATCGAAGAAATAGTTGGAGAGATAAATGACGAATTTGATGACGATGATCTTGTGTATTCGAAATTAGATAATGACAATTTTGTTTTTGAAGGCAAGGCTCCATTAAATGATGTGGCGAGAATATTAGAGATCGATGGGGCCGATTTTGAAGATGCAAAAGGTGAAGCGGATACCCTAGCAGGATTGATCATTGAGATAGAAGGTCGGATTCCTACAAAAAATGAAAAAATTTCATTCAAGAAATTAAATTTTATAATTGAGTCGGCCGATAACAGAAAAATTAAGCGTGTTAAAATTACTATTGAACGCGATGAAGAAAAAGAATAGATTGTCTTGGTATCAAGTATTTGGCATCAAATTTCAAGCAGTTACAATAATAGGATGCCTTTTGTTTCTTATTTCTTGTGTGTTACTTCCGTCATGTGGTGGTAATGATGATGATGAAACTATTGCTCCTAAGCCCCGTGCTTATTTTCGTTTATCATTACCTGAAAAAAAATATGTTTCCTACAATGCAGCTTGTCCGTTTTCATTTGAAATTCCTACCTATTCCCAAATGGAAAACGATAAGAGCTACCGTGCAGAGCCTTGTTGGTTAAATCTTCAATTTCCTTCATTGAACGGGACATTACATCTTACCTACCACGAAGTGAATGGTGATATAAATGGTTATCTGGAGCAAACGAACGAGTTGGTATCAAAACATCAGATCAAAGCTTCCGGTATTGAAGAGAAATTGGTTTCCCGAGATTCCAGTAAAGTTTATGGATTGATCTATGAGATAGGAGGAAACGCCGCTTCATCCATTCAGTTTTTTTTAACGGATAGT
The DNA here is from genome assembly GCA_947476185.1 of Bacteroidota bacterium. GTDB lineage: Bacteria > Bacteroidota > Bacteroidia > 2-12-FULL-35-15 > 2-12-FULL-35-15 > 2-12-FULL-35-15. The sequence continues at coordinate 6,919 of CANJPX010000063.1, read as the reverse complement.
ACCAAGCATTTTATTCGCGGAGCAATGTATTTTAATGTTGCGCCAAATACTGATTCTATCGCCCCGGTGCTTGATTTTGTAAGAAAAGATATCTATCATATGATAGAAACTTTTGAGTGGAAAAAAGAAACACAGGAGTTAAGCACTACGCCTAAGACTGTGCATAAAAAATAAAGCAGAAGCAAATAAAAAGAAGGCTCCTGTTTGGTGAAGCACTCCCAACGCTACCGGAACAGCATATAATAAGGTGATCACCCCCAGCGTAAATTGTATCCCTAAAACAATAAGCATAAAGTTTGAGGCCTTTCGTTGTAAAGTATTTAAATTAAACTTTCGTGATTTTTCCCAAACAAATAATACCAGAACGGCGACAATAAGTGCAATATTGCGATGCAAAAACTGAATGCCGGCCGGATTTTCTAAAAAGTTTTTCCAGAAAGGCTCAAAGGATGTAACCGGCTCAGGCATCAAGGATCCCAACATTGTCGGATAGGTGTTGTAGATCAAACCGGCTCTTAATCCTGCTACAAATGCGCCATAAATAATTTGCAAAATAATTGCTCCAAACATAATTCTTGACCACTTTTTTATGTTTTTCGTTGCTGCGTTTTCCTCTTTTAACATTTTTGGATACAGGAGATCAAGAGCATACCAAAAAGTAAATCCGAAAATTGTAAATGCACTGATGAGGTGTATCGCTAATCGATAGTGACTCACATGTGGTGATTTCTGCAGTCCGCTTTTTACCATGAACCAACCTAAAAAGCCCTGTAATGCCCCTAAAATAAGTAATACAAACATTTTCTTTAATAAAGGTTTGTCAAATTTCTTCATTTTAAGAAAATAAAAGAAAGGGATAAGGAAAACTAAACCAATGGTTCGGCCCAACAAACGATGAGAATATTCCCACCAATAAATGGATTTGAACTCATCCAATGTAAATTGATTATTGACGATCAGATACTCGGGTGTTTGTTTGTATTTTTCAAAAGGAGCCTGCCAGTCAGCATCACTAATTGCAGGCAAAGATCCGATGATCGGATTCCATTCTACCATTGATAATCCGGAATGGGTAAGTCTTGTGATCCCGCCAATTACAACCATTGCAAATACTAAAAAGCAACCTGCAAAAAGCCATATGATAATTGAACGATGTGGATTGTTTTTCATTTCATTTATTTTGTAAAAGGATGCCGCAAAGTTAACATTTGTTTCTTTCTATAAAAAGTAGGGCTTTTCTAAAATTTCACTTAAAAAAGAACTGCTCAGAATGAGTTACTTCCTTTACTATGGCGGATTGCATCGGAAAATCGAATTTCACCTGAGTTTTATACGGGTTAACCTCAATTCCACTTTTTGTACAATATCTCATATAATTTCATAGTTTTAGTCATAGAAACTCTAAATTGGTTCTCATGAAAAAACTCATTCTCCTTGCGCTTTTGATTCCTTTAATAGGAAGAGGGCAAGAACACATCGATACCGAAAGCGGTTATTTTCAATTAGGAGTGCGTAACGCCTTTAGTGCATTCAGCGATGATGGCGCCAATGGTTTTGGCTACGGTGGTCAATTTCGTATCCGCGTGTTAAGCAGACTAAACACCGATTGGTTTGCCGATTATATCACCACGGATATTGCCGGACTAGCCCGAAGGGAAGATGTTCACATCGGATGGTCGGTCTTGACATATCCCTTTAATTGCGAAACAACAAAAGGGAAAATAACTCCTTATATACTTGCCGGTCATTGCTTCGATTATTCTAAAGTCACAAAAAATAGTGATGGATATTATAAAGAAAAATGGAGTAGCGCCGTGCAGGCTGGATTGGGCGCTCATTACAATATTACTGACCGTACGGATATTTCATTAACGGCTCAATATATGATGCATTTAGGGAAAGATATAAAAGCGAATGTTTATGAAGTTGATGGAAAAAAAGATGTGTTGATTCAAAAAAATAAAATAAGCGGCATCGAAGGACATATGCTTATCAATATCAGTTTAAATGTTCGATTGTTCGATATGTGGGATCAGCAGCATAAAAGAAAGAAAATCGCCTGATGTTTTTTAATAGTCAATCAAAAAAATTGTTCGCTGAATGCGAGTTACGTAAAACGAATTTTAAATTGTATCGCTATGAACCCGAAAAAAATAATTCTATTATTTGTATGTTTTTCAAATGTTGTTTTTGCTCAACAAGAAAATACGCAATTCATACATAATCATTTGGTGCGTGCAGATGCTTCTATCGTTGCAGGATATTTATTTAAAGAAAATATAAATAATGTTCATGTCAATGGAAGTGCTGAATATTATTTGGATAATAAAGTTTCCATCAGAGGTTCTGCATGTTATTTGTTGGGAAGCACAGGATTAACAAAAGATTCGATGGGCTTAAAAGATTTTCACTCCATTATGTTGGGTGGTGTCTACCATTTTACAACTAACGGACATTTCGATCCATATTTTATTTTTCAACCTGGAATTGCCTATACGTCTTCTTATAAGGCAAAATATTTGGGCGACCCTAATGAAAATACAAAAGTGGCAACTTATGCCGGAGTTTTCAGTCCGCTGGCAACAGCAGGTTTAGGATTCAATTATTATTTCCAGCGTTTTGCTCATTTGTTTGTTGAAACGCGTTATGTTTATGGCCGACATTTATCACAAGCACCAAGCCCGATTTCACTTCAGGAATTGCGTGTTACTTTCGGACTGGGATTTAATTTATTTATTATTAAGGACAAGAAAACAATTTCATCTTAGAACAAATTACTCTTTTAAAATGGTGCAGAGGATTTCATGACAAAAGAAAATGTATCATTAAAAAAGTGGTCTGCCTATAAATACTTTCGACTCCACTCTGTGAAGCAAAAAGATTGCAACGTTGAGCGGAGTCGAAAATTTATTTGAATACTTTGCTTGATCTTACTGCTGTTGGTAAATCTTTTTAATCATCCACTTTTTTCTTTTTCTCAACAATCATACTTTCTTTGCGGTCGTTTATTTCATTTTGTTTTCTGTTCATTTCCCATTTATATTCTTTGGTAGTGATGATAACAAGTCCTCCGGTACAATCACCATATTCAGCAGGTACACCTCCTGTTAATACTTCCATGCCGCTTATTCCCATTCCGGGAACGTCCGGCACTTCCATGGTTCTGTTTCCGTCAACATAATACCCCGTACTTCCTCGTCTGGAACCTCTGATATAAACATCTTTGCCATCATCGGTAGGCATAACACATGGAGTAACACTGATGATTAGCCCGACAAGATCTGTTTTCCCTGTTGCAGAACTTTCAATCTGCTCGATTGAGATTGGTGTAACTGTTCTGAAGATCGGATCAAAAGCAGGTTCTTTAAATTTTGCAGATATAACAACGGTTGGAAGATCCTTTTGTGCTATACTCATATCGATATCCACATACCTCGTTTTATTAGGATTTACACTGACATCTTCCAGCAATTGAATTTTAAAACCGGAGGCAAAAGCTTTAATGTTGTATTTACCTGGGGTGATTTCTTTTACTGTAAATTCTCCATTTAGATCCGCCTGTACATTGAATAAAATTATTGTATCCTGGAGGATAGCAACTTGAGCATATGGTATCGGAGATTTTTTTTCATCAAGAATAGTTCCCTTGATCGTTCCTTCGGTTTGTGAAATTAGTGTGCCTGAAATGATCAGTGCACACATCGCTAATATTGATTTCATAGTTTTCATAAGAATGGGATTTTAAGATTATTTTTTTTGATTCGAGTTTGCGCTTTATGCTCGTTTTGCAGATAAGACGTAATCAGAATTCTAATTCCACAAAAAAAATTGAATACATAGTAATATGGATTTTCCTGTATTGTTTTCCTTTGATAGAAATTGTAAGACTTAATTTGCCGCTTGTTCAAAAATTCCTGCCGTTCACTCATTCTCAAAAACCATTTTTAGGAATAATGGTTTAACTATATGGAATCTGATACATCAATACGTCTGAATATCAAGAACCGATTCCGGATCATTTTTAAAACATCGGATTATGACTTATTCTACTTCAAAACACAGCCATTTAACCGACAATGAATTGGTGTTAAAATACAAGACAACCGGAGATAAAGTATTTGTCGGTGAGCTATACAAGAGATACACCCATTTGATTCTGGGAATGTGTATCAATTATTTCAAGGATAAGGATATTGCAAAAGATATGGTGCTGCAAATATTTGAAAAACTTTTTGATGAATTATTAAAACGTGAAGTAGATAGTTTTAAAGCCTGGCTCACATTTGTCGTTCGCAATTATTGTATATCTGAATTACGCAAAAAACAAACACAATTAAACCGTGATCTCGAATATCAATATGAACTAAAAAATCAGTTATGCGAAAAGAGTATTGATGAGCTGTTGGAAGAAGAAAAAAAATTAGAAGCTCTGGAGAAAGCAATGGGTTGTTTGAATCCTTTTCAGAAAAACTGCATCGAATTATTTTATTTGGAAAATAGGAGTTACACTCAAATTGTTGAAATGACAGGATATTCAGTGAATGAAGTGAAAAGCTATATTCAAAATGGTAAGCGGAATTTAAAAATGATAATTACTAACTCCAAATGATCATCCCCATGACAAACATGTTTACTTCTTGTTTAACATATGAGCAATTGCGATCATATTCACTTAATAATAGTGGAAAAGAGGAACATGCTCGATTATACAAACATATTTCTACTTGTGAATTATGTTCTTGTGCGGTTAACGGATTTACTGCTATCTCATTTTCCTCTTTTGATGTAGACGCCATCCAACATCAAATTGATATGAAGGCAAATGCTGCGCATGTGAATCTGTTGACTTTTGCACGCGTTTTATTAATTGCCGTATCGGTCATTTCTATTATTGGATTTTATCATTTTGCGAATTCTTTTTCCGGCGCTGAATCATCTGTTAAAACGAATGCTGAAATTAAAAAAAAGATAGTGCTTTCTGTTCCCATTGTTGGAGAAAATAATCCATCATCTGTACCAAAAAGATCCACAGCAAATATTATTCTGAAGCACGAAAGGAGGTTGAATAATAAGAAGGTTGAAAATACTGTTTTTCAAATAGAAACACTTAAAAAGATCTGCCCTGACTTGATTCCTCCTTCAGTTAAAGGTGAGGATGATTTTCTTCCGCCTAATTATAATGCTGACATAATTTATATTTATGATTTGAAGATTACGCAATACAATTCTTTATATTTCAATCATAAGCCGGTCCCTATTGAAATCAAAGGTTATACTCCATCGTATAAGGAGAATAAAGGATCCGCGAACTATCTTTCTGAAAATGATGATGTGAAGATCCTGCCTGCCGACAAAATTTTAAAATCGGCTTTAGCACATTTTAATAAAGGAAAATTTAGTACTTGCTTAGGCGAATTTCAATCACTTTTGGAGAAGGATCCTGATGATGTAAATTCATTATTCTACTGTGCCATTTCATATTATCAGATCGGAAAATATGAAAGAGCCATAAAAGAGTTGGAAGCTGTTTTAAAAAATACAAATAATGTTTTTCATCCCGAGTCAAAGTGGAACCTGGCACAAGCCTATTTGAAATTGGGCAATAATTCTAAAGCACAACTATTGCTAGTCGAGATCGTAAATGAAAAAGGGTTTTATTCAAAACGCGCTTCCGAAAAATTGAAATCACTTTGATAATTAATTATTCTTTTCAATACTTGTGATTGGTTCTGCATACTTAATTCTATATTTGTTTTTTTTAATCAAAAATGAATTCAAAAGTTCTCAATTGGATAATATTAATTGCACTTGCACTGACCTGGGGCAGTTCATTTATTTTAATGAAACGTGGCTTAGATGTTTATTCAAGTGATGAAGTAGCTGCTTTGCGAATTCTGATTGCATTTCTATTCCTGTCTCCTTTGATTTTCAAGCATGTGAAAAGGCCATTGTTAAAACATTGGAAAGGTTTTTTAGGTATGGGATTAATAGGAAATTTTATTCCTGCTTTTTTATTTACCAAAGCCGAAACAGGTATCAGTAGTTCACTTACCGGAATGTTAAATTCTTTAACCCCTTTATTTACTTTACTTTTAGGCGTTTTGTTGTTCAAGATAAAAACCAAATTCATAAATGTGGTTGGGATATTAATTGGATTTATTGGCGCTATAGGGTTATTGATGGTTGGGAAATCGGAGGATATGGACAACAATCTTCTGTTTGGCTTTTATGTTTTATTGGCAACAATTTGCTACGCATTGAGTGTGAATATCATTAAAAAGGAATTGAATGATGTGAATTCCGTTACTGCTGCGGTATGGGCAATGATGTTCATTGGTCCGATGGCCGGAATATATTTGTTTGGCTTCACTGATTTTACTTCTAAGCTGTATGTCAACCCATTGGCATACAGCAGTTTGGGTTATATTGTCATTTTAGCTGTGTTTGGAACCGCCTTGTCGGTTATGGTATTCAATAAATTGATTCGTAGTACAAATGCACTTTTTGCTTCTTCCGTAACCTATTTGATCCCTGTTGTTGCCATGTGTTGGGGAATAATGGATGGAGAAAATGTGCAAGTGCTTCATTTTCTGTTGATTGGGTTGATTCTTTTTGGCGTATACTTGGTAAATAAAAAGATCGCGGCCCCTAAAGTTGTTGAGGCCGAGGAGGTACTTTAGACATTATAATGCCTGTTAGCCGGATAAAAACAACAATTTTTTCCTAAAATCTTTGCCACAATCAAATAAATGCTTAATTTCGTGCCCCCAAGAAAATTTTGCTTGGATAATATTAACAAATAAAACCCTAAAAAATGTATGCAATCGTAGAAATAGCCGGGCAACAATTTAAGGTTGAACGTGGAGTAAAAGTGTACGTTCACCGCCTAGATGCTAACGAAGGGGCTAAAGTTGAATTC
>CANJPX010000062.1 GCA_947476185.1 Bacteroidota bacterium | reverse complement strand
ATGAACCCATGGTGAATCAGCTATTGTAGGCTGAATACTCATTACAGGGATCTTAGAATGATTAATGATCTGTTGTGCATAAGTACCCATAAATCTACCGGTAAGGATCTCATCCTGATCTGTCATAATAACAATTAAATCGGCATTTACAGATTTTGCATATTCATAGGTAGTTTTAGCTTGGTTTTTAGCATCAACTGTTTTGCGGGAAAAAGGCAAATTACATTTTTTAATATATTCTTCAATTTGATCCAATTTGATCTCAAACTTTTTGCTCATTGTTTCATCATTCGGATCGCCCAAACCAAGAATGTGAATTTTTGATGCAAACTGCTTTGCGATAACAATCGCTTGATTTACTTTTTGACGAGAATGTGCAGAGTTATCAATAGGCAATAAAATATCTTTAAAACCTAACTTCTTTGACTGCGCCTGAACAGAAATAACAGGACATTCCGATTCTGTTACCATTTTAAACGTATTGCTACCGATAAAAAACTCCACAACACCGGAAGTTCCGTGAGTTCCCATTACAACCAGATCAACGTTATTTTCTTTTGAAATAGAAAGTATTTCATTAAAAATATTCCCTGAAGAAGTAATAGCTGTAGATCTTACACCATATTTTGTCCGGATATCAGCCGCTACTTCAGCTAACTTTTTCTCAATCGCATTTATCAGGTCACTCGGTTCAGAAATACGAAATTCAGGAGCAATGATACTAAACTGTTCCCAGTGCTTTTCCACTACGTGCAACAGTATTAATTCAGCCTTAAATAACTGAGCAGTAAATCCTGCGTGTTCAATAGCCAGCATGGATGTTTCTGAAAAATCAATCGGTATTAAAATTTTCTGAATAGTAAATGGTTTCATATGGTTTTTTTTAGAGATTTAATATGGATTAGGAAAGAGGGTTGTGTCTTTTTTTGGTAATGGTCTAATACTTAGAACCGGTATCGTTGAATGATAAATAATTTCTTGAGCGGATGATCCAATAAAATATTCTGTAAAATCAACCTCTTGCTGTGTCATGATCATAATTAGATCTCCTTCCACTTTTGTGGCATATTCCAGAATATTACCAGCCAGAGTTTCTTTGCCTTTTATTCCCTTGATTATTTCTGCAGTACATTCAATTTCTTCTTTTTCCAAAAATGCTTTTACTTGTCCCAACTGACGCGTTAAACGATTTACTATAAATTCATCTGAGGTAAAAAGAACAGACACTACTCGAATGGCTGCTCCACCAAATAATTTCGAAAGTTCAATTGCTTTTGTAACTTTTTCACGGGTTTCTTTAGAAAGGTCAAGTGGCAAAACAATATTTTTACATCCTTTTCTGTGATGTTTCCCTTTAATAGTAATAACAGGAACAGAGGATTCGCGAACAACCCTCAAAGCATTTGAACCTATAAAGCGTTTCTTTTTGAAATCATCTCCATTGGTTCCCATAACAATCATAGTAGCATTAATTAATTCAGCTACCTCTGCCACTTTCTCATAGATACTGCCCTTTGCAACTAAAGTATTTACAACAAATTTTGATTTCTTTTCTACATCCAACGCAAGTTTATCAAGCTCCTGTTGAGCATTTTTCTTTACATCTTCATGTTGCTGTTTTGAGAAAAATTTAGCCAGCATACCCGACTCTTCGATAACATGCAATAAAGTAATTTCAGCTTGATATTCTCTAGCTATATTGTACGACTGCTCCAAAGCAACTAATGATTGTTCAGAAAAATCAATCGGTACTAAAATTTTATTGCTGGATTGAATCATATATTTAAATACTTTTGGAGGATATAATACAAATTAAGCAATTTTATCCATATCTAACAAATATACATTAACTTTTTTTAAAACCATTGATATGAACAACATAATAGCCGAAACAGAACTTATTTTAAATCCAAATGGAAGTGTTTACCACTTACAACTTTTACCTGAAAACATTGCTGAAAATATTATAATTGTTGGTGACCAAGGGCGAGTTGAAACTGTTTCTAATTTTTTTGACACTGTTGATTTTAAGGTCCAGAACAGAGAATTTGTAACTCACACCGGAACATTCAATGGAAAACGTGTAATGGTAATATCATCGGGAATAGGAACAGACAATATTGATATTTTAATAAATGAATTAGATGCAGCTGTAAACATTGATCTAAAAACCCGAACCATAAAAAAAGAACATACTAGTTTAAAAATTGTGAGAATAGGAACTTCAGGGGCTTTACAAAGTGATATTCCTGTTGATAATTTTGTCGTTTCTACGCATGGGTTGGGATTTGACGGATTATTGAACTATTATTTAGACCTTAACAAGGTAAACGAAAATGAAGTTTCTGAAGCGTTTATCAAACAAACTAACTGGAACAATAACCTCCCCTATCCATATGCTGTTAAAGGCTCAGAAATGCTTATCAATAAAATAGGGTTTGATCTAATAAAAGGAATAACTGCGACTGCACCGGGATTTTATGGGCCGCAGGGGCGAAAATTACGGTTAACACCTTGGGTGGAAGATTTTAATCAACAATTGACAGATTTTAAACACAACGAAAATCGCATTACAAACTTCGAAATGGAGACCTCTGCATTATACGGATTAGGAGCATTACTAGGACATCAAACATGCACTGTTTGCTCGATCATAGCCAATCGGATCAGTAAACAATATAGTAAGAATTACCATGTAGCAGTTGAGCAATTAATCCAACTTGTACTTGAGAGATTAACAAAGTAAGGTTGAAATCTTCTTGCCCAAAGCAATAAATACCTAAAAACTGCAGCCTATTTTTGTCAAAACAGTTTATCTAAAGGTATGAATAAACAAGAAATCAATGCACTGATTAGCTTACTTGATGACCCCGATGAAACGGTATTCAAACAAGTAAGCATGAAGTTCTTATCTTTAGGAGAAGAGGTTATTCCTGTTTTAGAAGATGCATGGGAACACTCTTTCGATACCTTAATTCAAAATCGGATTGAAAATATCATCCATCAGATACAATTCGACCTTATCAAAGATGCTTTAAAAGAATGGTCGCATCCCGAACAACAAAATTTATTGGAAGGGGCCTTATTAATTGCGAGGTATCAATATCCCGATATCGATGTGGCAAAGATTAAAAAACAGATCGATCAGATAAAACAAGATGTTTGGCTCGAGTTGAATGAGAATCTTACTGCCCTTGAAAAAGTGAAGATCATCAATCATATTTTATTTGATGTTCATAATTTCAGCGGAAACACAACAAACTATCACGCTCCACAAAATTCATACATCAACAATGTACTGGAAAGTAAAAAAGGAAATCCACTATTACTATCCATTATCTACACAATAATTGCTCAAAATCTGGATATACCAATTTACGGAGTAAATCTGCCTGAACATTTCATTCTTTGCTATATAGATATTGAACACATGGGAGTTCCTTCCACTAAAGGAAATGAAGGGAATAATGTTTTCTTTTATATAAATCCATTCAGCAAAGGAGCTGTGTTTGGACAAAAGGAGATTGATGCTTTTTTAAGACAATTAAAATTGGAGCCTCTAGCGCTTTTTTATGAACCATGTTCTAATTTAGAGATCATTAAACGTCTATTGCGCAATTTGATCGCATCCTATGAAAAACTAGGTTACCCTGACAAAAGTGAAGAATTAAAGGGATTATTGGGATCCTTGGGATAAAAAAATCGTTAACAATAGCGAAAGATCATCTCAAAATTTTCTTGATTGTTTTAATAATAATTTTAAAATCTGTAGAAATACCCTGATCTTCAATATAGCGAAGATTAAGATTTAGTTTTGCAGGTAATATTTTATTGATATATACCTCTTCCGGATTTTCCGCATTTCCCAAAAGTTCATTTTCATTGCTAAAAACGATACTGGCATAATCTGTTATTCCGGGTTTTACACTTAAAACACGCTTTTGTTCTGTATTATAAAGATCAACGTACTTTCTGACTTCAGGTCTAGGCCCAACTAAACTCATATTTCCGATCAAAACATTAATTAATTGAGGAAGTTCGTCAATTTTATATTTACGGAGCGTATACCCAATTTTTGTGATTCGATAATCCCGTCCGCCAACAGTAAGCAGTCCCGCCTTATCGGCATCTGAACTCATCGATCTGAATTTTAATAATTTAAAATCTTTACCACTCTTCCCTACTCTCACTTGTTTATAAAAGATTCCTCCCTTTGAATCAATGATTATAAAAAATGAAATGATGAGAAATGGAATTAACAAGATTATTAATCCGATAAGAGAAAAAAATATGTCGAAGATTCGTTTCAAATTAAGGTTTTATAATAAATGTGCAGATAGCAGTATGACACACAAAAAAAAGTTTAAAGTAAAATAGTTAAAATTATCCAGTGATCACTTTTTCAACTGATCTGATAACCGCAGCGATTACAAGTTCCACAAGGTCATCCTTCAAATCATAGTAAACAGGTAAAGAGATTTCACGGGAATAATTATCAAGGGTAACAGGGTATTTTTTGATATCATATCCTTTATTCCGATAGAAACTCATCATGGGAACCGGAATAAAATGAACATTAACGGACACATCACAATCAAAGATCTCCTTAATGATTGCATCACGTTGTTGCTCCGAAATATTTTTAATTCTCAGTGCATATAAATGATAACAGGACGTTTTATCTTTTGTTTTATACTCAGGCAATTCGGCCCAAGAATATTTCGAAAATGCTTCATCATACTTATTAAAAATATTTGCCCTAACTTTTAAAGTATCTGAATCATATCTTTCCAACTCCACCAAACCTATTGCCGCCATAATATCTGTCATATTACATTTATATCCGGGTTCAACAATGTCGTACCGCCAATTCCCTTTTTGAGTTTTCGCAAGCGCGTCTTTATCTTGTCCGTGCAATGTTTTTATGCAAAGGGCTTTATATACAGCCTCATTATCGAAAGGAGGAGGAAGATTTAATGCAACAGAACCACCTTCTGCGGTTGTTAAATTTTTTACCGCATGAAATGAAAACACAGAAACATCTGTCAAAGAACCTGCTCTTTTACCCTTGTAAAATGCTCCGAAAGAATGAGCTGAATCAGATAATACCAGAATTCTAGCAAGCATTTTTTGTTCATCTGTCCGGGCAGTAAATTTTTCTTTATGTTTAAGCACCAATGCATTTATCTCATCGTAATCACAAACATACCCACCAAAATCAACCGGCATGATCACTTTTGTTTTTGAAGTAATTGCCTTTTCGATATTAGAAATGGAAATATTAAAATCATTTGAATTTACATCAACAAAAACAATTGTTGCTCCACAATGCTCCACAACATTTGCTGTTGCAGAATAAGTATAAGCAGGCAGAATTACTTCGTCACCTTCTTTAACACCAAACCAACGCAGCATGATTTCCAAACCTGAAGTGGCACTATTCAGACATAAGGTGTTTTTATTACCGCAAAATTTAGTCAATTCTTTTTCAAACAATTTGGTGCGTGGACCAGTCGTGATCCAACCTGATTGAAGCACTTTTGTAACTTCATCAATTATTTTTTGATCAATATGAGGTGGCGAAAATGGAATCATAAGGGTTGGATAATAATATTAGATAAGTTGTTGTCAGAAGGTTTACTATTACTAAAACATAGCAATGAATTAAAAAAAGCGTAAAACATAACTCCAGCTTGCGTTTCAAGCATCGATTCTGGAATAAAATTTAAGATTATTATCAATAAAAAAACTATATATAGAAAATCAGCCCTTTTATACGCCAATCCGAATGGCATTAATAAACTAAGCATAAAAAGAACGAATCCAATCAATCCAATACTTACAAATACCTGATAGAATTCATTGTGCGTATTTAGCTTGTGCTCCAAAGCACCTGTCATCCCCCTTTTTTCATATTCCTTAACTAAAACATCTTTAGAATCACCTGTTCCTGTTCCAAAAAGAAAGTTTTCAGAGATCACTTGATCCGCAGCTTTCCATATTAACAATCTTACAGCAGTACTTTCCGAATCAGCTTGATTATTTGTTGAACTTGACATCGCTTGTGCTGCAGTTAGAATTCGATCGTGAACAAAAGGCACATATCGGACCATAGAATAAATGGAAACCAATAAAAATAACATTGCAATAATCCCGGCCAAATACTTTTTACGACTAATAATAATATACACTAGAAACCCTATAAATATTAAGATTAATGTAATTAAACCAATTTTAGATGACAATAAAACAATTGTGAAAGAGAAAAATAAAATAATCGAGAAAGCATAAAAACTGAAAAGGCGAATTTGCATAAAACTCTTATTTAAAACTGAGAACAATAACCATGCAACACAAAAATCTAAATACATCCCAATATAGCTCGGATGAACCAGAACAGAAAAAGCCTGATAAAAAAAGTTATTCTCGCCTGTGGCAATATTTATATAAATAGCTCTAAAAATAAGGTAAAGAGAAGATATTATTCCTCCTGCAATAAAGGCAAGAAAAACAAATTTGAGCTTCTCGAAAGGAATAGGTCGATTAACCAAGATCAAAGGAAAAATAAGTAATGAAAATTTTACTTGAATATCAAATAACCCAAAATCAATATTTTGAGTATAAAGCATTCCGATCAAATGCATTACATATAATGAAATGAATAATAACGCGAATTTATTTTTTGAAATAGCTTGAAATTTACTTTTAAAATCTCCTTCAATCAGCCAGTTCAAAAGCATCAGAGCGATAAAAACTGGTGTAAATCGGGCAAATGGCAAACAAAAAGCAATAGCCAATGCAAGAAAAAAATAGATCTTCGTATGTAATTCTTTATTCAACAATTTATATAAGTCGGTTTTAATTTTTCACTAATTGTTTATAAAAATTTTCGGCAATCTCGTCCCTAGTAAATTTTTCTTGAACATACTTGTATCCATTTTCTCCTAAATGAATCAGTTGCCCTTTATTTTTATAAAGTTGGATCACTTTTTCTCTTAGATCGATTGGATCATCCGGAATAAAAGCCAATCCACAATTACCTTCATCAATAAACAATTCTTTTGCCTCTCCTTCAACACCTAATAAAATGGGCTTTTTCATTGCCAAATTTTCAAATATTTTGGAAGGTATTGCCCCTTTGAAAAGATCTAATCGTCTTAATGGAATAACTGCTAAATCAGAAGCTGCGATAACAGCAGGCATTTCTAATTTGGTGACGGAATCAAAAAAGAAAACGTTCTCCAACTGCAATTCTGTTTTCAAATTCAATAGCTTTTCCTTTTCAGGTCCACTTCCCAATAATACAAATTTGATAAGAGGGTATTCCCTTAAAGTATCTGCAGCAAGCAAAATCACTTCCAATGCCTGAGCATGTCCAATAATCCCAGCATACAACAAGATAAAATCATCTTCCGAAAATTGATTTTGCAATCTCCAATTTGAAACAATTCCATTTACATTATAATAACTCATATCGACACCATTCGGTAGCCAATAGATTATTTTATTGGGGAACCGCTCAGAAATATTTTTACATATTCCCTGAGTTTGCCCAGTGATCAATTCTGATCTCCGATATAATAACTCTTCCAGTCTTGTTGCTAAGCCTAAGAAAATTTTATTTTTAACAATCCCCAATTTCTCTGCACTTTCAGGCCAAAGATCAGAAACATTAAAAATTAATTTTGCACTTTTTATTTTTTTGAGCAAAATGGCAGATATCCCCAAAAATAATGGAGGACTCTCACATACTATATAATCAAATTTCCCAAGTTTAAAACTACCGATCCACATGGATGAAAAAACAAAAGAAAAATAGTTTAACAAACGCTTGAAGATACCTTTACTTTGACTCACATATATCCATGAACGGTGAACTTTAAGTTCAGACATTTCTTCATAATAATAAAATTTATTTTTATATCCTTCATGAATTTCCATTTGAGGATAATTGGGCATTGCTGTTAAAACAGTGATTTCAACCCCCTTATTCTGCAAACGAACAGCCAGCTCAAAAAGTCTATTTTGTGGCGCTCCTACTTCGGGAGGAAAATATTGCGTCAATATTAATATTTTCACTCTTAAATTATATTTGAAAACGAATTTAAATTTTGTCCTATAGTCGTCATATAGCCCTTATTTATTAATGAATTGCTCCCTACTATTGTTCCAATTGATAAATGTACAGAATTACAAATTTCGCAATCATGATCTACTATAACACCAGCATTAACAATTGAATTCTCCCTGATGTTGCTATTTGCATTTAACACAGAATTCGCCAAAATGACAACCCCTTCTTCAATTCTAACATTACTACCAATAATTGAAGAAGGATGAATAATCGTTGCGGGTTTCAAAAGTGACTTGAATAAATTATAAACTTGTTCTCTCATAATATTATTACCTATTGCTACAATAAAAAAATCCGCATTCTTTAATATTAAATCAATATCATTTTGTTGAGCTATTACTTTATAATTATCAATCACAATAGTGTCAACTATTACAGCATGATCAACAAAGCCGACAATGTCATATTTTTGTTGAGCTTTAATGGCATCAAAAACAACTTTTCCATGGCCTCCTGAACCAATAATGACAATCCTACTACCCATTGGATGATAATTCTTTGTATATATTTTCAATCTTCGTCATATTTATATTCCAAGATCCCTTTTCTGAAATAATTTTACGACTTTCTGAAGTTGCTTTTTCAATGATATTATCAAAGTTAAGATAAACTTTCAGGATTTCATCTGCCAAGCCCTGAACGTCATCAATTTTTATAAAACTACCATTCAAGCCATCCATTACCCACTCTCTATTAGCAAAAATATCTGTTACTATAGGGTATGTACCACAAGCCATAGCTTCCAAAAGCGACAAGCTATTTCCATCGGACAATGAAACTGAAACAAAAACATGCGTTTTATTCAATAATTTGACCATTTCAGTTTGAGGAATTTTTCCCAAAAAGATAGAAATATCATCTATTCCAAGATCAATTGTCATTTGCTCTAGTTCCTTTCTCAAAGAACCATCACCGGTAATCACAAATTCTATATTTGGTATAAAAGGTTTAACCTTTGCAATGGCTTTAAGCAAATGTGGAATATTATAAACAGATTCATGATTTCTATTGCTCGTAATGACAAATTTAGTAGAACTTGTATTACGCTTATTATCATTAAATATTTCCAAATCGATGCCAAAAGGAATCAAAACCACTTTCGACATATCAACCCCGATTTTTTGGATGGCAGAAGTCATATGAGGAGCTAAAGAATTAATACGGTCTGCTCTTGAAAATGCAAATCTTAATAGCAACTTATATAATCGAGACTGCTGTGCGCTAATAAGTACATCAGTTCCTAAACAAGTAATAACATAAGGATGATAATTACATAAAGCGCCTGTAATACCATAACTTGTAGCGTAATGGGAATGAAAAACAGTTGGTCTTAATTCTTTTAATAATGCCTTTACTTTTCTATATTTTAAGAGAACTTGCCAATTACCTCCACTAACAGAAATATCTCCGGAATCAATAAAATGAGTAGTAACATTTTCAATAGTTACTTTCTTAAAAGAAATCAAATGAACATCATGACCTAAAGATGCAAAATAGTTGCACCACCGAACCACGTGAATACTCTCTCCATCTGCGAAATAACAAATTCTCATTTAATCAATTTTTGGTCTTTATAATATTCAATCGTACTGCTAAGTCCCTTTTGGAAACCATAAGGATAATGAAAGAACGCTTTTAATTTTCCATCATTATAAATAACATGATTTGAAATCGATCTTAATTTTTTTATCCCAACCATTTCACTAAAATTAAACAAAAATTGTGGCAAAATAAGAATGTTGGCTTTTTTACCTAACTCAACTGCAATGCACTTTAATAATGATGGTAATTCCTGAGAGTCGCCAACATTAAGAATCCCATATTCCTTATCATCATCAATTAAAACACGTATTAAATTTGTGAGATCTTTCACATAAACATAATTTACCATTGACGATCTTGAACATAATGTGATCTTTCCAGAATTAATATGATTAATTAAATGAAGCAAAGCATTATAAGGATGATGTTCGCCAAAAACATTTGTTGGCCGCAAAATAGTTAAAAGAAAATTATTTTGATTGCGCGCTTCTTTGAGTAATCTTTCTGATTCTAATTTAGTACGTTCATATTCATTTTTAGGATCACAGCCTGTTCCCTCACTCACAACACATGCAGAACCACTATATTGCATACCTACCACTCCAACACTACTTAAATGTATGATCTTTGATACTTTATTTTCAAGGGCTGCTTTGATCAAATTTTCAGTTCCAGAAATATTCGTTTCTGCAAGTTTTTTCTGGTCTCTCACTTCAGCTGCTATATTCACAATAATATCGATTCCTTCAAACGCTTTTTTTAGCGAATCGTAATTGGTAAGATCTGCATTTACAATTTCGGAATTTAAAGGAATATTATTTATTTTTTTCGATAAATCTCTTGTAATAATTCGAAAAAAATGACTTGAGGAGGATAGCTCCTCCAACAAATGCTGTCCTATAAAACCACTCCCTCCGGAAATCGCTATTTTAAAAGGTCTTTTCATCTTAAATTTTACCGCAATTAATTTTTCATTTTTAGTCTCTTCCATGAATAATAAACAGTGCGTGTCAATTCCAATTTACTCCGGAATGTAAGAGCTGTCAATGAATACAACTCTGATCTATAAAAATATCGAAAGCCTTTTACTCCTTGAAAATAATTAAAACATACCCGTATCCAACGTTCTAAAATTATTTTTTGAAAATAATTCGTGTCAAGAACTAATTTTTTATCATTTGTAAGCACCAGTTTCTTTAACCACTGCTCCACTTCGTTAAACTGTTCGACACTTGTTGGTGTTTCACCGTCACTTACTAAATTATGGACAAGCATTTCTTTTTCAGATGGCTCAACTCCCATTTTTTTCAGATGTCGGGAACGGATAGCATTCACACTTTTATACCTCGTTGAAGCCAAATGAGTACTTCCTGTTATTTGATTTGCATGAACACGATATTTTAATAATACATCAGAGAGATTGGATAGTCCGGAAATTTCTGACATACGCGACCAAAGATCATAATCTTCGGAATGAAGATAATCTGAAGAATATTTAAGATTATATTTTTTGATCAAGCTATTTCTTATAATAGCTGAAGGATGAGCAATAGGACAATTAAATATCATAAAACATTTGATCTCATTTTCCTTCAATGGAAAATCAACAATTGCTTTTGTTCCATTACGCAATAGATAATAATAACTTCCACTTGCACCAAAATTTTGATTGGCATCCATAAATTTCACCTGAACCGATAATCTGTTTTTGAGACTAATATCATCACAATCCATCCTAACGATATACTCTCCGAAAGCTAATTCCATCGCCTTATTTAATGAATTAACCAATCCGATATTTTTTTCATTATTTACGATGTGGATCCTTGGATCTGAATAAGATGCCATGATCGTTCCTGAGCCATCGGTAGAGCCATCATTTATTATTAAAAATTCAAAATCAGTAAAATCCTGACCTATGATACTTTCAATAGCATCTTTAAGATATTTTTCACCGTTATAAACGGGCATCAGGACAGTTACTTTTGGAGCTTTCATAATTGAATCCAGTTTCCGGGAATTAGATCACGAGTATCTTTAATATTATTTTTAAACCAATGCTTAGGTGCAATCACAATTTTCTCAGAATTCTTATTTAACCAGGCACCCCACCAACTAAATGAACTATTTGCAATAATATTATGCTTGCATAGACTCATCAGATAAAGATCCTGATAACTGTTACTACCAGTATTATGAGTTACAAAATCTACACTATAAGATGTAACAATATTTTTCCTGAACCAATCCGGCTCATCAGAAAAAACGTAAAACACAGGTTCTTTTACCTTTTTAGAAATTTCATTCAAAGCAGCAGAATAATAGTCGGCATCACAAACAGCAAAGAGACTTTTATTCTCCTCCATAGACAAATAATCGCCCTTTCTAACATGAATACTTACAGCTTGTTGTTTGAGTAGTTTGTTTGCAATAGCTTTGCTCTTTTCAGAAAGCTCCATTTTTAAGGTAAAATCCTTCAACAATTCATTTCTTATGCCATCAAAATATTTTTCTGTCTGCCAATATCCATCCAGATAAGCATTTTCAGGTGCCGACAAAGCCTTTTTAAAAAAATGAAAAAAGGGCTCTCTTATATAAAGCTTATTCAGATTAAAGGGCAAATACAAAAATATTAAATTCACTAACTTTCCTAACTTGTTCATTTGAAATCCTATTCTTTCATTTTCAGAGGCTGTTTCACCATTAATATTGAAATTATCTAATTCAAAATCTCTGATAAAAGACTTTTCATTTATTAACTTACTATTCAACTCTGAAATATCAAATTTTAGTTCTACTCCATGCTTTAAGGATAATTGCCGTGCAAATGAATATTGAAACATCTGATTTCCAATACCTCCCATTAATTTCACAATAATCATTTCAAATAGGTTTTTAGTGTGAACAAATGATCTCTGAATGATTTTTTATTTAACCAAAATATAATTTTCTTAAAAACAATTGCACTATTCTTTGCTTCAAAAACCTTGTTAAAAAAAGGTTCTAGTTTTTTTTCGACTGGATAAATAGCTTTAAGTTGTGACATGTCATTCACCTTGTACTTATGAAAAAGCAATTGAAATAATAAGGAATACTTCTTACATTTAATTTTCTTGTCCGCTAATTTCTCAAACAAATAAACATGTTCTCCTATCTGAATATTTTTATCTAACAGCACCGATTGCGTTATCTGACCTTCTGCCCCATGGACAGTACAAATGAGGGGTTCCTTAGAAAAAATCACCTTTGGATTATTATAAATAAGTTTTATATACCAATCAACATCAACCAACCATTTCATTTTTTCATCAAAAAAGACAGTTTTATCATTTCTGATTATAGTCGCACTGGGAGCGCCAATATAATTTGAGAAAAATAACCGATCAGGAGCATTGGTCATTTTTGAAAACTGTTTATTAGAACAGCTATAGATCTTTTTAGTTTTTAAGGCAAGCAGATCGATCACCGTACCCGAAAAAGCAAAAGACGAAGAAGGGTTCTCATCCAAAAATTTCACAAACTTAGTCAGACTGTTTTCAGAAGTAAAAAAATCGTCATGATGCAGAATTTTGATGTATTCACCTTGAGCTTGTTTCATGGCAAAATTCCAATTGGCCGGTGAGCCTAAGGATGGAGAATTATGGAAATATCTGAGTTTTCCATTGAAATCAAACTCTTTTAATAAATTTTCAACTGAAGCATCACTTGAATCATCCGATACAATAAGTTCATAGTCGGCAAAATCCTGAGACAACACTGAGCTCAATGTTTTTCTCAAAAATTCTACTTGTCTGTAAGTAGGTATACAGATAGAAACCTTAGGCATAAATAATTACATTTTTCAATTTGTGAATGATAAATACAAACCTTGAATAAAGATAACAAAACCAAACAGGGAAAAACTTGAAAAGGATTACATAAACAGAGTATCTTTTTATTTTAGTAAAATTTGAAATATTAAGCGACCACTTAATTGCTTTCTCTTTATCTGTTCTCAAGAGTTGTATCAACTGCTCATCCAAAATTCGTTTATGATAATTTATTTTCGGGATCAATATTTCCTTATACCTGTATCCATTAATACTTTCATTCAGCAATAAACACGCTTTCAATCCGTGCATGTACATTCCAAAATTATCAGTACTATAACTTTTATGAACCCGGATCAATGCATTGGTTCCCGCTGAACCATCAAATCTGAATTTGGCATTTCCTATAGCAAATCGTGCCCACAACTCCCAATCTTCGTTAAAGCGCAACAATTCATTCATATTACCCAATCGTTCAAATAGCGATCTTCTAACTAATGGAGAACTGATCACCATTATATTCTCCTTAAGCAACTGCAATATCATTACATCACCACTACCACTCAGATTTTTCATCCAGGACCCTGATTTCAGATCAAGGTTATCGTATCGTTTTACCGGATCGGAAGCACTGAAATACTTCACTCCGCCGTATACAATATCACTATCGTTATACAGTTTGAAAATTGCCAATTGTTTCTCAAGTTTTTGATTTTCCAATAGGTCGTCCGCATCTAAGAACTGTACAAATTCACCCTTTGCAAGCTTTAAACCATAATTTCGCGCAACTGTTGGCCCTGAATTTTGCTGAACAAAATATTTTACCCTGCTATCTTTTGCACACAGATGTTGAGCAATTTCCTTTGAATTGTCAGTTGAGCCATCATCAACAATAATGCATTCCCAATTTGTATAGGTTTGAGAAAAAAGACTTTCGATACATTCTTTTAACAGATCCCCATAGTTATAATTGGGAATAATAATTGAAATCAAAGGATGCTCAGCTCTCTCCATCAGAATTTCAGTTTATTGATGATCCTGTTAAACAGCTTTTTCTTATTCTTAATATCGATTTGTAGTCGTTCTTCTAACAAAGTTATTTGATATTCAGATAAATATTTCTTCCATACTATTATTCTTTCTTCCTTTTCCGATGATTTATTTTCTGGCAAGGAGCTTAATCCGTTGAAGCCGAATACAGAAACAGGGATGGAAATATGGCGCGTTGATGCATGATTCTCAATGATTGCTCGGAAGAAAAACTCATAATCAGCGACAATTTTAAAACGCTCGTCATAAGGACCAAATTTTTCAAAAAGCACTCTTTTGATAAAAGTTACAGGATGCCAAATAGTGTCAATATACATTTCATACAACGAAATTTGTTTGTGCATCTTTTCTAAAGTAACCTTTCCCATTCCCCAATCAACCATCATATCACCGTAAAGAATGTCTTCAGAAAGGTTTTTTGAAAATACTTTCTCTATTATTTTTTTATTCACTAAAAAATCTCCTGAATTGAGAAACAAACAATATTCCCCTTTTGCAACCTTTAACCCTTTATTTTGAGCGTTATATATTCCAGAATCCTTTTCAGAACACCAATAAGCTAAATGTTTTTCATATTTTTTAATAACGTCTATACTGCCATCAGAAGAACCTCCATCAATCACTATAAACTCTAGATCAATAAATGACTGAGAAATAACACTACTGATGGTTTTTTCAAGACCAGTCTTATCATTATAATTTATAGTGATTACAGATAATTTCATTTTTAATCTTTAAACTGCTTATATAACGATAAATATTTTTCGACAACCACCTTTTCAGAATAATTTTTAGCAGCAACACTTGATATTTCTTTTGAATCAAATGTATTTAGGTCATTTAAGCATTTTCTAATTGAAATCATCAATGCATCCGAACTGATTTCATTAACTAAAATACCGTTCGAAATGTTGATCTGTTCAGAAATACCTCCAACATTAAAAGAAACTACTGGGGTGCCACAAGATATTGACTCACAAATAGTATTAGGGAAATTTTCAGCCATTGAAGGCAGGACAAAGACATCGGCTCCAGAGTACAAAAGGGCCATTTGTATATCGTCTTTAATATAGCCATACTGAATAAAATTATCAATACCATTTAATTCCGGTGCCACAGAGCCAACGGAACATAATACGACATTTGGATCAGATTGTACTATTTTTTGAAATGCTGAAATTAAAGTAGCTATGCCTTTTCGGGGATTGTTAATGTTATGGGCTACAAATAAAATTATTTTTTTTTCTAGAGGTAAAGAAAGTTGTTTTCTGCTTTCAACTTTTTCATGCGGAAAGAAAATGTTCTCATTTACACAATTAGCGATAACTTCATGTTTAAATCTTTGAAACAAAATGCTGGATTCAGATCTCTTAGAAAGCCATTTTGAAGGTGTGACAATCTTGATCTGAGCATCATTTATTCCATTTAAAGATGCTGCTTTAATCGACAACATACGCTCAGCAATATTTTCATTTGGCGTATCTTTCAGCTGCGGACATTTGCCACACTTTTTCATAAATCCAAGACAATCATCGGAATGATGACAGCCACCAGTAAATGGATTCATATCGTGTAATGTCCAGACAATATTTTTTTTGCCCTTTGAAAAGAAACTTTTGAAATCCAAAAAACCTTCATTCACCCAATGCAAATTAATTACATCAGAATCCTTTACCATTGGGTGATTTTCCAACTTGTAGGAAGAAAATGTAAAGTTGAATTTCTCAAAACCTTTTTTTTGATTTTTTAAATATTTTACATCCAATCGCTCATGGATTGGTTTATATAGGTCGAAATGTTTCAGAACTTTTAAAAAAAAATAAAACCTTCTTGATAACCATGGAAAATCAGAACAATCGGAAGGAGATAGAATATAATGCTCCTCGATATCATCTCCATATTTGTACATGGTCAATAAACGAGAGTCTACTCCGGCTTTCAGCAATGCCAAATGCAAACGAACTGCAGCAATGCCGGCTCCTCCTCTATCACTTGTACTTATATGCAGCACTTTCATTTTTAACAAATTCAATTAAAAAAATTGTCCAATTCCTTTTCAAATCTTTCAATACTCCAATCGCGAACAAGAAAGCGCGGGAAAGAGTACAAATTGCTCTTTTTATCGACCAATTCAGGATAGTTAGCTGCCACCATATCAAACCCTGTTTTTTTACAAATAGCAATTGTCTCCAAATTGAAATCGGAAATTTTGCCAAAGGGATAAGAAAAATGTTTTACAGGTTTATTAATTATTTTCTCAAGAATTGATTTTGATAACTGTATTTCATCCAATTGCTGCTCATAGGTCAAAGAAGCTAAAGATGGATGTAAATGTGTATGAGCTCCAATGATTGCTGATCTTGATTCACTCATTCGTTTTAACTCGTCAAATGTCATTGCCCTATGCGTTTCCCTACCTTTAACAGAATTAAACAAATGAGAGAGAATTGCAATTTTTTCCTCACGATTACTGGAAGGCATATTTCTTAAAATTGGCAATATCGATTCGTAAAGGCTGTTTTTTTTAACCGAATTAAGGTCAGCAAGTTCAAATTGTAGTCCATTCAATTCAAAATTATCTGCTACAAAATTAACATCCGATAAAAGAATGATACGCTCCATAGCATCCCACCAATATTCATTAGTGGTGTTCAATGTTCCGGTAGAAATATAAAACAAAGCTTGCGCATTGTACTTTTCCAAAACAGGAAGTGCCTCAATATAATTATCAGCGTATCCATCATCAAAAGTTATTAATATGCTATTCTTAG
Source organism: Bacteroidota bacterium (assembly GCA_947476185.1). GTDB lineage: Bacteria > Bacteroidota > Bacteroidia > 2-12-FULL-35-15 > 2-12-FULL-35-15 > 2-12-FULL-35-15. The sequence continues at coordinate 4,493 of CANJPX010000062.1, read as the reverse complement.
GAAATTTCTTTTGTTTTGAAAGAAGATCATAAAATTGATCTACATGAAGCAATGTGTATTTCTTCTTTAAGAGAGAGATGTGATTATCAAAATTAGTTGGGTTAACAGCCAAAAGCTGAGGGTCGGTTTTAAGATCTGTAACCCTATGGTATAACAATACAGCACAATTCCCATAAATTGTTTTGCGGAACAACTTTCGTTGAGAATAATAAGTGTTTCGTATTTTAGTTTTTAAATGCGACATTCACGGCGTGTATATCAAGTTGTATATCCATCAAACTATCAGAATCCGAATTAACAAAAGGCTGATTGATCTCCCCACCTGTGGAATGAATAGAATGAATATAGTATCTAAAACCATTATCGCTTAAATTTTTCAATAACTGATCCAATTGCTGAGGCTGGTTTTTCCAGGAATGATATTCGACAAATAAATATTTTATCTTCTTTAGTTCACTTTTGCAATCATTCAATACTTCGACCTCAGCACCTTCAATATCCATCTTAAGAAGATCGACCATTGTTTCTTTCTCGAGAAGGTCTTTTAATCTGATTGAAGGAAGTTTGATCTTATTACCATCAAAAAAAACAGACCCTCCATCTGCCCCTTCTGATCCAAATTCAATCCCTTCGTTATTCTTCCAAATTGCTTTCTCAAAAAGTTGAACATCCTTAATGTTGTTTTGCTCGACATTTCGCTTAAGACAACGAAAGACGTTTGAATCGGGCTCGAATGCTTTAATAATTGCTTCCGGATAAAGTTTCTTATAATATAAAACCGAAACTCCAACATTAGATCCACAATCATAAATTACAGGATTGGGCTTATTCACTTTAAAATCCATTCTGCCGTCTTCGTAAAATTCTTTCAATTGCCATGCCACTGAAAGAAAATCTGTAACCTCAAGTTTTATGTCACGATACGAGAATGTATGGCTTGTATATCTAGGAAATTCTGACGCAACAGCTAAAAGCTTTTCAGTATCAGTTTTAGGAGGAAATAAAAGGCCTTTAATAAACGTTCGTATCATTTCAACTGTATAGAATATAATTAATTAAACTTTATTTCTTTTCAAACAATGCTTCGAAATTAGTTCTAGGAAAAACATCTAACATTCCTCCTTCTGTTGCATTCAAAATCTGAATACCCTTCTCATCAGCATATTTCTTAATATGAATATAGTTCATAAACAATTTCGACAATGAATCTAACTGATATTGCACTGAAAAAACATCTACCTCCCTCAATCCTTTGTAAATGATACTATTGTTATGATTATAGAAATGGGTTGGCTTTTTGTCGAACATTCTTAAAAGCCAATCGTGATCAAATCCCACTAAAATAATTTCTTTAAAACCCATGTAAATAGCATTTTGAATTGCCATTGCACCAACCCCCTGACTAGCATACATTTTTTTAGTTGCATCAATACCAATTACAGGCAGGGTTTCATAATTTAAATCATATCGCATAAACTTAGTTCCAGCGTTAGGAAGAAAATTATTTTTAAAAATATATTTATAATCACAAATATTTATCAATGGAACAGAAATCCCTTTTATCGTATCTCCATAACTTTTATACCAGGCGAGTTGTTTTTCAGAAGGCACATTATGAATACCAAAACCAGAAAAAACTACATATTTTGGTTTTATAATCTTATAATCTTCATGTAAAAAAAACTCATTTAAACCAATGCATATTTCATCTTTTAAAGGTTTCAAATCATGATTTGCAATAGAACTCCCTGTAGCCAAGATAAAACACCGTTTACCTTGGTGAATATTTTTTAACGTTTCATTTTCCTTAAGAATTTCCTCCCAATTTTCAGGTAAGCTACTTGCTGAGTTATTTTTGCTAGGAGAAACACCACTTCTAATCCTGCTTAGGATTTTAATTAGAATTGGAGGTACAAAATCTCTGAAAGTCATTTTAATTATTATTAATTATATCATTTCCCATTTTAACAAATGACTTGTAAAAGCTCTTCGGTTATGACCTCTCTCAGTTATAGAATCCACAACAGTGAATCTTAAAATATCACCGGGTGTTTCAACTAAAAAATTATCGGAATAGCTTGAAGCAAGCGAAAGGTATAAGATATAGTCTCCGACAGCCAATAGATTTGCATTTATTTGGATGGAATATTCATTTAAACCTTCTTTCATCGAATCAAAAATATTCGGTAAAAAATCCATTGAATCACTTTCTATCAATAGATCTTCTTGATTATTTTTTACAGCAACGTACGCATATAAATTAGGAACTTTTCGAGCACAATTAATTGTGAACTTAATCGTAATATTTTCGTTAATTTCAAATTGATCTTGAATATTATTCATCGAATCAAACATCTCTGCCTTCATCAATTTTACATCATTTTCATTGGTGTTACCGGTAACATATTTGCCAGATAACCTTCCTGCTTCCTTAGAATTTAAATATTCGTCCATCACAACATCTACTGCACCTTGTTTATGAACGCAGCCTTTGTTTAGTAATATCGCTTTATCGCATAAGTTCCTAACCGCCGACATATTGTGACTCACAAACAAAACAGTTCTTCCTTGGCTTGAAACATCTTTCATTTTACCCAAACATTTTTTTTGAAATTCAGCATCACCTACCGCCAATACCTCATCAACAATAAGTATCTCAGGATCAAGGTGTGCTGCAACGGCAAAAGCCAGACGCACATACATACCTGATGAATATCGTTTTACCGGTGTGTCCAGGAATTTTTCCACCTCAGAAAATGCAACAATTTCATCAAACTTGCTTTTAATTTCATCTCTGCTCATTCCCAGTATTGATCCATTTAAAAAAATATTCTCCCTTCCACTTAATTCTGGATGAAAGCCTGTTCCAACTTCTAACAAACTAGCAACTCGGCCATCAATGGTGATACGACCTTTTGTAGGAGTAACTATTCTGCTCAATACTTTTAATAATGTAGATTTCCCTGCACCGTTTCGTCCTATGATTCCTAGACGGTCGCCCCGGTTCACATCAAACGAAACATCATTCAATGCCCAAAATTCTTCTGACTTAATATTTGAAACTTTTGATGATGGCTTAAAAAGACCTTTGGCTTTATTGGTAATCACATCTCGCAATGCAGTATAGCTTTCGGTATTCTGATGTTTCAGAATATAACTCTTACTAATATGCTCCACTTTTATTATTATGTCACTCATCATTTTCTACTTAAATAACATCCGCAAAAGATTTTTCCATTTTTCGGAAATACCAAATACCTAAAAATAAAAACAAAAAACTTATCGCTATTGAAACAAAAAATCCTGTGGAATATAAGGGTGTATTTCCTCCTAAAATGCACCACCGGAAGCCATCAATAACTCCAACCATAGGGTTGCAGGAATAAATATATTTTACAATTTGAGGAATGCGTTCGTTACTATAAATTTCGTTACTACTAAAGGCAATTGGTGAAACATATAATCCGAACTGAACGATAAAAGGAATCAAATATCTAAAATCGCGGTATTTAACATTTAATGCTGCAATGTATAATCCTGTCCCCATAGCTGTTACCAATGCTAATAATAAAAATAATGGCAAGGCTAATATTTTGATATCAGGCATAAATCTGAAAACAATCATCAAGACAACCAATATAACAAACGAAACAAAAAAGTCAATCAAACAAACTATTACAGTGCTTGCCGGAACTATTAATCGTGGAAAATAAACCTTGGTCAACAAATTAGAATTACTAATCAATGAATTACTTGTTTCAGAAAAAGAAGATGCAAAAAATTGCCAAGGCAAAGTGGCGGCAGCAACAAATACTAAACGAGGAACACCTTCTGGAATTTTGGATTTGAATAACCAACCGAAAAAAGCCATAACCATTATTGTCAACAAGGGACGAATTACACTCCACACAACACCAATTGCTGTTTGTTTGTATCTTACCAAAATATCACGCCAAGCTAAAAAATAGAAAAGCCCCCGGTAATTCCAGAGGTCTTTCCAGTAGTTACTATTTTCAGTACCTGGTTCTATTATGATTCGATGTTTACTCAAACCTACGTTAAAAGTTATAAAGTTTAAAGTTCAAAATTTAAAGTTCAAAATTTTGTGTCTAATATCTTACTTAGCGAAATTCACTGCACGTGTTTCTCTGATCACTGTTACCTTTACCTGACCAGGATAGGTCATCTCCGTTTGAATACGTTGTGAAATATCGAAAGAAAGTGTTTCAGCTTCCTTATCAGTCACTTTATCACTTGACACTAACACACGTAACTCTCTTCCTGCTTGTATTGCATATGTTTTATCTACTCCCGGATACGACATTGCCAATGCTTCCAAATCTTTCAAACGTTTGATATACTGTTCAACAACTTCACGTCTTGCACCTGGACGAGCACCACTGATGGCATCACAAACTTGTACGATCGGAGAAAGCAACGTAGTCATTTCAACCTCATCGTGGTGAGCACCGATGGCATTACACACTTCCGGT
>CANJPX010000061.1 GCA_947476185.1 Bacteroidota bacterium | reverse complement strand
TCAGTGAAGGAACTGTAGTTTTAAAAACAAAAATCATTAATAATGGAAAGCAAATCGCAGAAACAATTGAGCTTAATGAGACATATTTTGAAATAAGTAAAACAACAATAAAAATTATCATGCAAATAAATGCACCATAGAGATGAACTCCAAAAACAATCCCCAGCAATGTTGCTATTCCCTTCCCCCCTCTGAATGATGCGAATAAAGGAAAAATATGCCCCACTAATGATGCTATACCTAGAACTAATTCAAGGTTAATGAACTGATTTTTGTTTTGGTCATAATTGCTAAAATGCGCCAAGGAAACGGCAGCAAATCCTTTAAGAACATCGATCAACATTACAGGAATTCCTGCTTTTTTCCCAAGCACTCTGAAGGTATTTGTAGCACCGGCATTACCACTTCCATATTCTCTTACATCGATTTTGTAGAAAAATTTTCCGATCCAAACTGCAGTTGGAATTGAGCCCAAGAGATAAGCTCCCAATAGTAAAAGTATATTTGACGAATTTATCACTGCTCTTCTGCGCTTTGGGTTTTACGTAAGAATAATTTTACTTTTGTTGCAGTTGTTAAATTGTAATTATAATTCGGTTCCTTTTTTTCCTTGTCGCCATCTTTTTGACGCTTCTCAGGTTTTAATTCTTTGATAATTGTATTGAACGCTTCATTTGAAGAAACCGCTAACATTGTACCTCTTGAATAGGAGAAGAAATACCAATTGTTTGCCTCCAACTCCAAATAAATATTTAAAATGTCTCCTCCCCGTTTTTTTATGATCTCAATTCTACCATCGACAAATTTATTTGTTTGTACTTTATTGATGTTTCCTATACCAATTTTTCCGTAAGATGTATAAGATCGAGTTTCCTTGTTCCACTTCATTTTAAGGTCAGTAAGAACTAATGTTTTCTTTAGCTCATCCGGGAATTTTTTAAATGAACCGTAAAGATTTAATTGAGAGATCAATTTATCGGCTTCCTCCTTACCTAACATTTCTCTCATTCCTTTTTCAAATATTGGACGAGTGAAATCTGTTGGCTTCAAATCTGCATTGGTAACAATAGCATCTGCCATTTTATCAATTGCTCCGTCATCGAAGAAGAAATCGATAGACATAAGCATATCAAAAACAGTGGAATCCGGTATTAATAGATGTACCCCACCTCCAAAAGATTGAATCTTTACTTGTCCAAAATCTCCACCTAGATTAATTTTACCCTCACCATATACTTTACATAGAGTCGTGTTCAGACTAAGGTAATTTCCAGGTAAAGAACGCTCTATCAATTTATCTTTATTTGAAATCCGATATTCCCTTGAACTCTTATCGAAAAATAAAAATCCGTCAGCAGGCAAAACAAAAGGATCATTGTTGGATTCCTTTGGAGAGAGAAAGGCTGAATAAAAATGTGTCGAATCGGTAGTTACCATGAAAGATGCCGCAATTGGCTTTCCAGCAATATCTACAGGGTCTTTTGCAATCGGAATATAAATATTATTAGGATTAATCTCTGACTCAAACTTAAACCACGTTTTTGGGATGGCTGCGCAATCATGTGAAATACGGGCAGCTCCATCAAAGACAAGATAATTGGCTGTTGCTTTAAGTTTGACTTTCCCTTTATATTCAAAATTAGGACTCAATCTGAATTTTGAGGAGTCGGGAATTATTGTTTCAGCAAAGGTTTGAAAAGTTGTATCTACACTGATGTTACTGAAATAAAATGTCTGTTTCGTTTTGATCTCATCAACATAATCATAGAATCCGGAGCCTGTATAGTTCTTTCTTGCAAAAATATTTACTGTACAATTATATAAATTATGGTATTTCGTAATGGAGTTGGCTACTATTTTTGCATTTGTAAATGTCCTGATTACGGCATCTTTGTCAATAAATACCTCTCCTTTATCAGGATAAATACGTGCATCGGCAATATTTATATATTTAACTTCTTTTGCAGTAATGACATATTTTTTTAAATCGTACTTAGCTGAAGGAGATTGAAAACGCAAGGAATCCTGACTAGGGTGTATTGAAATAAATTCCGGACCAACGAGGTCAAGGTCCTCATTCGCAGCTTTCTTAACAGCATTTTTACTTGCACCTAATTCAATTTGGCTGTCATCCATATACCATTTAAAATTATCCATAAAACAGATATATTTATTTACTGGGAACTCAACAACAGAACCTTTACCATTGGATACAAACTCCCCCATACGCTTATCAAAGTCTATATGAGAATTAACATTATCCGTCTTAAAAGCCAATGATGCTATATCTAGGGCCTTCAGACTAAAGTTAGCTGTATCAGAATCAAATGAATTAGATTTAAATTTAATTTGTTTTGCATCTAATTTTGCATTTGAAAAATCGGCAGTACCACTTCCGAAAAGTTGCTTTGGTGTCATCGATAAACGACCGGTAAATTGAGCTTGCCCATTGTAATCGATGAATTTCTTCTCTTTATTATTCCAGGCATACATCACATCTTTATTTGGCAACCAGAGTATTTTTACGTCTTCACCGTGCAGTTGTGGATATTCGGGTTTTGTCTTTTGCTCTGTTACATCGTAAAACTGAGCTAAACATCGGGTCGAGTCAGGAAAAAACAAGAAATCATTAGATTTTGTTATCGAAGTAATGTATTTTAAAGTACCATCACCATGCAATCCTTTGTTACTTAATTTAATCGTTGCATTATATATTCCTTTCCCGCCATACACAGGATAACCTGCAGCCGGTGATTGTGTCACAAAGCCCAATGAATAATCAGGTTGAAGTGTTAAGGATTCCTTGAAGGTTGGGAAGATTCCGGCAGTTTCCATACTTCCTTTAAAAGTTAAGCCTTCATTTGAAAAATTGTCCAAACTATCTATTGAAAATGGGTCTAACTTAAAATAGAAATTCTTCTTTTGATACCTTCCGTTTTGAATTGATTTCTTTTCATAAAAGGCATAGGATTCCTTAAAACTATTGAAAATGGGAAAGCTCGGAAAAGCTTTTCGACCGGATTTATTGGCAGGATTATCGATCTCCAGATCCCCATTTATATTTTCAATCACTGTTCTAACTTTTACCAATGGATATTCTCCATAAGCATCAGGTTCGCGGGAAACAACCATTATCCGCAATGAATCCACATTTTTCAGATCAACCTGAAACTTATTATAGTCGAACGCAAACTCTTTTCCGAAAAAATCAAATCTTCCGGCATGAACAATTCCAGCAAAAGTAAAATTCCGGTTTTTCTTCAAAATTATTTTTTGTTCGGCTGGAAAGATCACCACATTTTGAGAGTCACTCATATAAATTTGTCGGACTCCCATTATTGTCATGTCGAAATTTAAAAGATTAACGGAAGCATTATTCGAATTCCTTACAATCGACGGGAATTGGATTACATCATAATCAACACGTGCAGCACGGGCATTGATATAGGTAAAAAGCTTTTCATTAACATGTACTTCATCATCTTCGGTATCATACGAAATGAAGCCTAGGATTGATAAACGAACTAAGCTAGGTCGAACATCATTCGGAGAAAATTTTAAAAATTTCGCATATTGATCACCTTGAAAATCACGAACATCGCCTATTTTTTTTATGTAATCCCGTAATTGAATAAGCGGATTAATCTGGTCAATACCCTGGATCCTGTCATATCTGTCGGTACGAAAATAGGATGAGGATTCAAACATTGCATCTTCTTGCGAATTCCCTATCAACATGCCCAGGTCGATTTTCGGGTCATCAATCTTCCATGTCAACTCTTCAAAATACATGTCAACATTATGGAATGTATTTAAAAATGGAGATTTTGAAACACCATTGCTAGTTCGTATAAGTGAAAGCTTACGATCGGCAACCATAAATTTCATACTTACGGAAGGATGTGTGATGGAATCTTTATCGAAATAAAATTTTATGTTAGCCGGTTCAGCTGTTAGTTTGTCTTTTGTAATTCCAATCAATTTAGCGCCAACAATCAAAAAAACTTTCCCTTCACGATGGAAAATTAATTTAGCGTCCTCTTCTTTACTTCCAGAACCCATCACCTTTGGGCCACGCTGCGTAAATCCACCATCATAATCAATGTCTTTTGAAATATTAGGAATCAACATTCGTTTGTCATATGAATCGAAACGAGGGTAAGAAACATTCCCGTCTTTTTCAGAAACAATTTTCTCGGAAAGCGTTCCTAATAAAGATTTTTGGAAATAATTTTTATTGTAAAAAACAACAGAGTCTGCCGAAAAACCACTCGTTTTAAGTGTTATTTGATACTTTTTCAATTCAGCCCAAACAACATTTTCTTCAATTCCTGCCCGAATCCAATTTACCTTACCTCCATCGCCAATGAATATTCCTTTATATGGATAATAAACTCCTCTTGTATTGTAAATAATTCCAGTATCATTCTGATTATTGGCAATACGCAAATTCAAGTTTGGGAAAATAACCTTTGGAACACTATCGAATTCAAAAATATATTTATTAGTGTTTGATCCATAACGGATTACAGCTGAATTATAAAATGAATTTGTAGCAAATAAGTTATCACTCATTTCAAGATAGTCAGAAAAGTTTTTTATGTATTTTCCGCTTAATATTTTATTGATACACTCTTGCCACATTAAAAAATTGTCTTCGCTATGTGTAGAATTTATGAAATTTTTTACGGAGGACAAATAACTTTTGTACTCAGGAAGAATACGCATCTTCTTTTTTATCATAAGGTTGCAAGAAGATACAATTGATTTTTTTAGGTTTTCATTACATTTTGGATTGTTCCAAGCCAAAGCAAATCCTTCCATGAAACTAGCTACCTCTTTTTTTTCCATATTGGTAGCCTCAAACATTGTTAAAACCTCATTCAAAAAGGCTACCGGTTCTTCAGAAAATTGTTTTATGGGATTGATCTGGGCAAACGAACTTTTAGTAAAAGTAATCGCTGATAAAAAAAGTAAAATGTATTTTAATCTCTTCATTTTATGACTAATAAACGAAATGTAATGCCGCCCACTTGTTGCTGATATAAATACTTTCATATTTGAAGCCAAGATCTTCTGCTTTGGTTTTGATCTCGCTGATATCGGTTTCAAAAAAACCACTTAAAACCAAATTTCCATTCTTTTCTAACACTTTTTTATAAACAGACATATCGGCTAACAATACATTCTTATTGATATTCGCTAATATAGTATGAAATATTTTTCCTTCCAAAATTTGTGCATCCCCTTTATGAACAAGCGCATTGTTGATATTATTTTTTGCCAAATTTTCGATCGTGTTTTCAAAACTCCAATCATCTATATCGATTGCTGTTATAGGATTTGCTCCCAACATTGAAGCCGCAATTGCAAGAACTCCTGTCCCACAGCCCATATCCAAAAGCGCCTTGTTTTTAACATTTAATAACATTAGGATTTGGATCATTAGCTGCGTTGTATCATGGTGTCCTGTTCCAAACGACATTTTAGGCTCAATGATTATATCTAATAAATAGCCCGGTTTTTTTTCATGGAATGGCGCCCTGATATAACATTTTCCATCAACATCTATAGGTTGAAAATTACTTTCCCATTCTTTATTCCAATTTTGTTTAGGAATAATTTTAGACATAAATTTTATTTTAAAAAGATCCAGGAAATCACCAATTGTAAGCTCTACTTCTTCTTCAGAATATTCTTCTTCTTGGATATACGCTAAAAATCCCTGTTCTGTTTCCACAAAACTTTCAAATCCTAATTCAGATAGTTTGGCAATCAGTACGTCTGATCCTTGCTCCTTTGGTTCTATTGTAACGGCAACTTCTATATAGTTCATGTTTTAAAAGATCAAATATTTATAACCAAACGCTTCGACTCCGCTCAGTTTGACATCTCGATTGTCAGGCTGCGCGGAGTCGAAGATTATTTTAATGCTTTATTTATATCAATTCAAAGGTTAAAAGAATTTGAAGTATTTTAAAAAGAGTTGATTATTGAAACTATATCGGTTGCTTTTAGGGAAGCCCCTCCAATTAAACCACCATCAATATCGATACAGGAAAATAATTCTTGTGCATTTTGCGCATTGCAACTTCCACCATAAAGTATGGTAGTATTTTCGGAGATCTCTTTACCATATTTCTTATTGATCTCTGTACGAATAAAATTGTGAACACCTTGTGCTTGATGACTTGTTGCCGTAACACCTGTTCCTATTGCCCAAACCGGCTCATATGCAATAATTATTTTTCCAAAATCGGCTGCCGTTAAATGAAATAAAGCATCTTTCAATTGTGCCCGAATAGTTTCAAGGTGTGTGTTGGCATTACGTTGGTCAACATTCTCTCCAATGCAAAAGATAGGAGTTAACTTATCTATGGCGATGTTGACTTTTTGACTCAGAATATCATTCGTTTCGCCGGCAAAAGACCTTCTTTCTGAATGCCCGATAATTACATATTTTGCACCTGTCGAAGCAATCATTTCAGCAGAAACTTCTCCTGTAAAAGCCCCTGATTTTAGGTGATGACAGTTTTGGGCTGCAACGGCAAAGTCTTCTCTTGAAGACAGCTTTTCTGCTATTGCCGCTAAATGTATATAAGGCGGTGCAATAATTTTTAACACTTGACTTGACGTTTCAGAGGAAGAAAGGATTTCATCAACTAATTGCAAACCTTGATCCAACGTTTTATTCATTTTCCAATTTCCGGCAACGATCTTTCTTCTCATTTTGATCTTCTTTAAAAAAAATTAATATTCAATTTTTTCATTTTCTAAAAATAATAAATCTTTTTTGTAATCATTTATGTCCCATTCCATCCTCCAATTTGTCAGGTATTCATTCATTGATTTTAATCCTAATTGAATTCGTCTTTCATTCAGGCTTTCAACATTTCCAACAGGAGCAATGTAATTTCTGTTATTCAAACTGACGATGACACTTCCATATAATTGGTGTTTCCCTTGTCTTAACGCCACTTTATCTTCAAGTAATGCAAAATCGTATGCTTCAATATTTTTATTTTTGAAAGCATCCCTTACTTCAGGTAAATATTTTTCCTGAGTTTTCAGATCTGCATTCTGAAGTATTAATGCAAGTGTGTAATTACCTATCGGTCCTACAACTTTTTTTCCTAACCATCCGTATTTTTCAATAATAGCCGTTACGATCGCAAGGTTGACAGAATCTTTTTGCCGGATCGTTTTTTTTACTTCTTTATTTTCAATTGATTCCGGCCCGAATTTATTTTTGATACTTACTTCTGTCAATCTGTATGAATAATGATTTCGATAAACACTATCAAGCAATATAACCAAACCACTGTTTAAATTAGAATCTGTTTTACTAATATTCTGCTTTATATTATCTGTGATCTGGTTCCATCGTTTATCATTATGCAATTGTAGAAAATCAGTATCCTCTGAGAGTTGCTTGTAATTGGTGTAATCATAAAGTGTCACCACTTTGAATAATTGAATGAAGGCTGAATCATTGTTTCCGGATAATGTCCATGCGCGGGCAGCATTGTATCGGTCTTCGCAATATGCTTTTCCTGCATTTAGTCTAAAGGCATTTGCATAAAAGTTGGAGGACTTTTTATATTCTTTATTCTCAAAACTTCTTTTTGCCTGATCAACGTATTCGAAATATTTTACAGAAGTTTGGGCATACCCGATGGGAGCGATAGAAAATGATACTAAAGAAAAAAGGAATATTTTTTTCATTAAAAATGGATTGGAGAAAACGATTATTGAACGCGAACTCTTGGGTCTAAAATTCCGTAAACGATATCTACAGCAATATTGATCACAACAAATACCATCGCGAATACCAGAGTGGCACCCATTACAACCGGAAGGTCATTCTTATTGAGGGCATCCACCACTTCATATCCAATTCCTTTCCAGTTAAAAATGATCTCTACAAAAACGGCTCCTGCCATTAATCCTGCAAACCATCCTGAAATAGCCGTAATTACAGGATTTAAAGCGTTTTTTAAAGCGTGTTTAAATACAACCTTATAAAAACTTAACCCTTTTGCAGTGGCCGTCCGGATGTAGTCCTGTGAAAGGACATCCAAAAGTGAACTTCTTGTTAATTGAATAATGATCGCCAAAGGCCGCAATCCTAAAGTAACGGTTGGCAAGATCAGATTTTTTAATTCTAAATGTTCATCACCAAAATCATCAATAGAATAAAGTGAGCCGACATTGTTCAAACCGGTATATTCACGAAGAACAAAACCGAAGAACCATGCAATGAGCAAGCCCATAAAGAAGGAAGGTAATGCCATTCCGAAAATGGCAAATATCAATGAACTTTTATCAAACCAGGAGTTCTTTTTGATGGCAGAAAAGATCCCAAGCAAGATCCCGAAAAATGCGCCAAATGTAATGGATGAAAAAGCCAGAATGGCTGTTTCCGGAAGGGTTTCGATCACAATATCGGATACCTTCCTTTTAGTTATATAGGACCTTCGTAAATACGGATATTTCAATATTACTATTTTTGAACTTGAAGCAGAAAATAGTTTTACATAGGAAGAATATTTATCAGGACTCAAATACAAAAAATGATCTTTGTTTGAAGGATCATGAATAGAGATCGGAGAAAGATCATTCAGATACATAAAAAACTGAGTCGTCATTGGTTTGTCTCGACCCAGATCCTTGTTGATCGCGTCAATAGATGCTTGATCGGCACGTTGTCCAAGCATCATACGGGCAGGATCACCGGGCAAAACATTGAATAACAAGAAGACAACAGTGATAACACCGAGCAAAACAAGGAAACCGTAAAATAATCGTTTTAAAATAAATTTTATCACAAGCCTACTTTTTAAAATATTTTTCTTTTAAATCATTAAAAGATGGAAATGAATGGTAATGCCACATGTTTATTACTGTTCCACCTTTTAACATCATTAAACCCGGATTGGATCGAATCATTGTTTTTAAAACTGTTCCATCAGAACTGTAAAAATCTACATTTGTTTTTGCCTCCAATTTAAACTTCTCAATCGTTTCTTTTGTTGAGGAAGTGAGGGCAATGAAGTTTATACTATCCTGTTTACAAAGGGCAGCAAAATCATTGATCTTGCCAAAAACGTCTTTGTCTGTTTTGTCAAGATCATAACAAACCAATAAAAAGTTGTAGTTAGGATTTTCTATAATATCCTGAGTATAATCGGAACCTTCAATATTCGTGATGCTAAAATCTTTGATCTTTGCTTCTACTCCTTTTTTTGTAACCTCTGTCCGACTATCAATATAATCATAAGTTGCTTCCCAATTGTCCGGCCACTTATCAAATTCCTTTATCTCTCCTGTTTTCTTATCCTTTAGCTTGTAATAATATTTCAGTTCATCCGGAATACCTTTTGTTTGTTCAGGAATATTCTTCCCTATTGCATATGGACGGAAATCAATAACCGGTAAATTATTGTAAGTGTAAATCGGGAAATAAGTAGATGAAGCCAGGATCAAGACAAGTAACACATTCTCAAACCGTGGTCCCACCAATGGATTGATGTATTGTTTGCCAATGAATAAAACGATAATTAATACTAAAAGTATCAGATCCTTTGAAAAGGATTGCCATGGTGTTAGCGGAATAGCATCTCCAAAGCAACCACAGCTCAACACTTTTTGATAATAAGCAGAATAAAAAGTAAGGAAGGTGAAAAATATGATCATCAGCAGCGAAAGCCATAGTGTGAGCTTTATTCTGGCTCCTAACAATAATGTAAATCCAAGAATGATTTCGAAAATGCAAATAAAAATAGCAAGTGGCAGGGCAATAGGCACAAGGAAGTGCGTGCCGAATACTTCAAAATATTCAACGAGCTTATATGCAAATCCTAAAGCGTCATTCGCTTTAATGAAGCCTGAAAAAATAAATAACAGGCCGACAAAGATCCGGGCAACATTGGTTATTATTTTCATAACTGTATAATTAGAAACGTAATTGTTTGAAATAGCATTCCTTATTACTCTTCACTTAGTTTTATCAAGGCAAAAATAGCATAATTAATCATATCGTGGAAGTTGGCATCAACTCCTTCAGAAATAATTGTTTCGCCCTTATTATCTTCAATTTGTTTTATTCTTAATAATTTCATCAGGATCAGATCTGTCAGGGAGCTCACCCGCATATCGCGCCATGCTTCTCCGTAATCATGATTCTTGTTTTCCATTAAACTCCGGGCCTCATTGGAATATAGATCATATAATTTGCTTACTTCATCAGCAGGCAATTCCATTCTTTGATCATTTTTTAATCCGAGTTGGATCAGCCCAATAATTGAATAATTTATTATTCCGATATACTCAGAACGAATATCTTCATTTATTTTTTGAGTACCTTTGTCCTCGATATTTCTGATGCGTTGAGCTTTGATAAAGATCTGATCGGTGATGGAGCTAGTGCGCAAAATGCGCCAGGCAGTACCATAATCTTTCATTTTTTTTATAAAAATATCTTTGCAAGTTGAAATTGCTGCGTTATACTGAGAAAATGTTTTAGTCATATAAAAAAATTGAAAAATTATAGCGTTGAAGAGATACGGAATCTGAACTCCTCAATCTATTACTCATAAGGTCAAAAATCATACCTACTTATTAATGGCACAAGATACAGTTTTTTATCAAAAAATAAAACGGATTTTTGACCAAAAGTCGAGCCCGCTAATTATGGGTATTTTAAATGTCACACCCGACTCATTTTTTGATGGTGGAAAATACACTATTGAGCAATACTGGCTTGAGCATGCGAAGGAAATGATCGATGCCGGAGCCGGCATAATTGATATCGGAGCTTATTCAACAAGACCAGGTGCAATAGAGGTCTCTGAAAATGAAGAATTAGAGAGGTTAATAAAGGTCATATTTTCAATAAGAAAAGCCTTTCCTGAAATACTTATTTCAGCTGACACATTTAGGGCAGAAGTAGCAAAACAATCAGTTGCCGCAGGAGCAAATATAATAAATGACATTTCGGGCGGAACCATCGATGATAGGATGTTTGATGCTGTAGCTGAAATGAATGCTACGTATGTGTTAATGCATATTCAGGGAACACCTAAAAACATGCAAGGTGATCCACAATATAAAAATGTTGTGAATGAGGTGTATGATTTTTTTATTGAAAAGTTGAAAATCTTAAAGGATTCAGGCGTTGAAAACGTGATTCTTGACCCAGGATTCGGATTCGGAAAAACCGTAGAGCACAACTACACTCTTCTTAAAAATCTAAATAAATTCAATTCGCTAAACTGTCCTGTTCTTGTCGGGCTTTCAAGAAAATCGATGGTAAATAAGTTACTGAATATCAGTTCAAAAGACTCTCTTAACGGAACATCGGTTTTAAATGAGATATCACTTCAAAATGGAGCAAAAATACTTCGTGTGCATGATGTAAAAGAAGCAAAAGAAGCGATTACAATTTTTAACTATATGGAGGATCTAAAATAAAAAAGGCTTTGTGAGATATCACAAAGCCTTTTTTAAATTCTAAGAAAATTATTTCATCACTGCTACTTTCTGTAAATGGTCTTTTTTACCGGTCTTAATATTTAGCATATACATTCCGGCAGAAAGATTATCAACATCAATTTTTAATGCATGTCTTCCAATATTGTTTTCTTTAACCGTTTGTGAATACACTATCTGACCAATATGATTTGTCATTTCAATAGTAACTGACTCATTTGTCAATAATTCGTAGGACACATTTATCAGAGAGGTTACCGGATTAGGATAAACACTAACATTAGCAATAGCAACATTCTCATCAATACCAACGGAAGCTTGCTCATATAAATAATAATCATCCAAAGCACTTTCAACTAGGCTTCCACCACTAAGGTAAGCACCGGTAATTAGACTGTCAGAGACCATAAAACGCATTTGTATAGTGGAACTTAAAGGTACATAATCAGTAACTCTGAAAGCAAATCGTCTCCAACTCTTATCCGAAACATTAGTACATTCAACCATTACCCATGAAACACCATCATTTGAAATTTGTGTTTCCATATAATCAATTCCAGGATTAGCACCGGAATTATTACTCCACCAACGATCGTATGTCAGTATTGGATTTGTATAAGAACTTAAATTATAAATCGGAGACTCAAGCGTTGTTACACCTGCATCAACGTCATTTGTTCCTATTCCTGATGTGGCATTAGGAGCATTCCCCGTAATAGCACACATCGTTCCTCCTGGTGTATTTTGTGTCCCAGGTTGAACAATGGTTGAAGGTGTTCCAAATGTTCCATAAGAAGGAATTGGAATATCCACTAGCCATTGTCCTGTTGTAGCATTATCAGATGCAATACCAAAGCCCCAGCCACCAAAATTTACATCAAAATCTTCCTCTTGCATCAAGGAGACACCATTCAAAATGTAGTATGGAATATTTGGATTTGTACCATCGGCAGCTATCGGTTCAACCAAACTTAAGGTTCCTGAAGTACCTTCTAAGCCAAGGTAATACCCAATCACAGTTCCGTTTGGTTGAGCTGAAATTATTGCCGAATAATTGATTCCACCCGTATTTGTCATAACCATATTAGACCATGCGCCTAAACGATTTAATTTATAAAACAATTTTACAGATGTTAATGCCCAAGGATAAGTAACACTAACAGATGCATTAATTGGAATACCAGAGGTAGCTACAGAGGTTAAAACAGGAACATGCGTGATTATTGCATTTGATAACAAAGTGATTCCATGTAGATCAAAAGCATCAATAATTGCATTATCATTAGGAGTTCCATTAGTAATATCGTTGTCACCACCATTTGTTGGAAGATCATCTGTATTAAGGGCATCTATCAATATATCCACATAAACTTGTCCTTCAGTTCCATCAGGACCTGTGGTCAAGGCATAAAATGTTTCCTTATAAAGATTCATCATTTGCTGAAGATTTCCGAAATTCAAATTCGTGTCCCACCAAGCACCAGCAATAATTTCTCCATCAGCATGAACTTCTCCTACAAGATCCTGTGGATAGACTTTTTTGTTAATATCATAACGTCTCACAAATATAGTTGGGTCAGTATCATCCATTCCTATACCAAGGATCGGGCTTCCTGTTATTCCAAGAGCCCAAATATCAGCATAGCCCTCTCCCATTGCTCCGTTATCAAATGAACCGCCATTGGCAACATAAAATTTGTCATTTATTCCGTGTCCGTATTCGTGATAAACAACATCACCGATCTGCGCCATTGAATTGCATCCTCCACCTAATGCGTAGAAGTTAATAGACGAACCATTATAAAATGCATTACATGTACCCGAAGTAAGATCCACATTTGTAGGCAAGGCATTGTCCATATTAGTAAATGTCGGGAACTTAGTTTTCATATAATCGTGAACAATGTTCACATGATAATATGCCGAAAGCTCTCTGATATTCGCACTCGAATTAAATGAATAATTGTTTGTGCCAGGATTAGCCGTTGCAGTAAAGGTAGGTGTGGTTGAACCGGTTATAACTTTTGACCAAAGCCCTTCCAATGAAAAAGTTACTGATGTTGGTGATGAACTTGGTAAGCCAATAAAACCTAAGCTATCAGTATTGTAAGTTGTTGCGCTTTCAACCATTTTTAAATTACGTAATGGTTTTATAACACTTGGATCATATGGGTTCGTTGGATAAACGGTTCCAGTAATTGTTATGTCTGTTGCCGCTGCAGCCGAAGTTGGTGGGGGGCTTGGTTTTGCAGCGTAATGTAACACCTTGTTTGTACGTGACAAAACTTCTCCGGTTGAAGCATCAACCAAGGTTAAGTATTTTGCAGGCACACCAGTTGCATCAACAGTTTCAACTGTTACTTCGTAAACTAAATGGTAAATATTTTTCTTGAACTCAGGGATTGGCAAAATAAATAAGGAGCTGTTTACTGATGTATTCACAACAGCATCTATAATTCCGGATTTTGCAAATGTAATAGCATCTGTGCCTGAAATAGTAGGCGTTGTAGAAATTGAGATGTCGTTAAATACATCACAACCAAAAGTCACAACACTTCCTGAAGGAGTTAATTTTACATAAATATCACTATATAAAACTTTAAGTCCGCTATGCATCTGATCAAAATGTACATATTGAAAACTTTCAGAAATGCTGCTTCCTTTATAATTTAATTCTGAAACAGGGATATGGAATCCTGATAATTTAGTAGTAATGAAGTTCATTGCTTTAGTTTGAGGATCCATTCCGAAAACAGGAATAGGCTTACCAAAGGCACGGTGAGGTTTTGCATTCTCTTCATTAAAAATAACATACCATGTTCCGTTTGTTGAAACAAAACTCTGCCACCCCGTGCTTTCACGCAACGTTTTCTGAAAAGCAATATCAGGCGTCCGTTTAGTATTCTTGATAAAGCGAATATCATTTTTGTTGGCGTTTGAAATAACTCCACCTTCTGAAGCTACTAGGCTTAATGATGAAAGCAGTATTAATGCGACTGTGTAATTTCTTATATTCATTTAGGATAAAGGTTTAGAGATTATACTATAAAGAAAAACAAAAAAAAATTGAAAATCAACTTATTGTAGAAGAAAAAATTGAAAATCAATCCAAACAATAGATTTTTTTAAAAACAGACTTATTTTGATGTTTTGTTGGGCTAAAAAACAGGGAAAAAATATTTTACTTTAATCGGTTACAGATTTATTTTTAATCCATCAAAAGCAATTTCAATATTGCCCGGTAGCTCTTTTTGAATTTCGGCTTGCAATCCTAATTGATGGCTGACATGCGTAAAATATGCCTTTTCAGGTTTTAATTCTTTTACAAGTTCTATAGCTTGCTCGAGTGTAAAATGTGAAATATGCGGTTCCTTTCTAAGTGCATTCAAAACTAAAACTTTTGAATTTTTCATTTTTTCTTTCTCGCTATCTGAGATATAATTCGCATCTGTAACATAAGTAAAATCACCAAACCTGAACCCGAATACAGGCAATTTATAATGCAGTACTTCTATAGGAATTATTGCAACACCTTCAATTGAAAAAAGTTTATTTTCAAGCAGGTGCAAATTTATTTCAGGGATACCGGGGTATTTAAAATCACTAAAAATATAGGCATATTCTCTTCTGATAGCTTCCTGTACGCGCGCAGACGCGTATACATCCATCTTTCTTTTGTTTACAAAATTGAAAGCCCGTATATCATCGAAACCGGCAGTATGATCTTTATGTTCATGTGTAAATATAACAGCGTCCATTTTGGTTATATTTTCACGCAGCATTTGTTGACGAAAATCAGGGCCTGTGTCAATGACGAACGTTCTGTTGTTCGTTTCAACCAGAATAGAGCTTCGCAATCTTTTATCTTTCGGATCTGAAGAATGACAAACATTGCAAGGGCAAGCAACTATCGGCACGCCTTGGGATGTTCCGGTTCCTAAAAAAGTTATTTGCACAACAGAAAAAAATTGGTTAGAAATAAAAACATATTTTACAAAGGCTAAGTTAACTGAAAAAACATAATTTTTCGTACTATTTTTTACTAAGTTTAAGCCTTGATTTTTAAAAAAGGAAAATGACTTTTTGGAGTTTTATTTCAGAATTGGGTGTTCATTCATCTTATGATGATAAGTTGGTAAGAAGGATCAGATTAACAAATCAGTTTACTTTTGTAACTTTTTTTTTACTCAGCGCCATCAATTATTATGTTGTAGGCGACCTGGTTTCATCCTTAATTATTGGAACTTTTGCATTACCGTGTATCCTTGTGTGAACAATTGGATGGCAATGTAAATTTACTGCTAATAACGGAACTAGTTTCGAAATGGAATTTAAACAAGTTATAAATACATAAGAAGTCTTCATGTTTATTGAGGCTCTTTGATTTATAAAAGCAATAGTCTTATTTTATCCCGTAAATTTCTTTCAAAGAATTTATTGCCACATCAACCTCTTCATTTGTGTTGTATTTGCTGAATGAAAAACGAACAGAAGGTCTGGTTACATCCGCTCCTATTCCAAGCAAAACATGAGAACCTACATCACTTCCTGATGTACATGCACTTCCACCGGAGGCGGCAACTCCCTTAATATCAAGATCAAACAATAGCATTTCCGCCTTATCAGTATGAGGTAAGCGGACATTCAGAATGGTATATAAACAATTTTCCAGACAAGAACCATTAAACTCAACACCAGGAATAGCAGCGATTAATTGTTCAACAAAATATTTTTTTACATTGGTTATATGTTCCTGATGTTCTGCAAGATCCCTCATTGCAATTTCCATTGCTTTTCCTAAACCAATAATACCATATAAGTTTTCCGTTCCACCGCGCATGTTCCTTTCCTGAGAACCTCCGAAAATCATCGGGTTTACCTTAATTTTACCATTAATATATATAAAACCTACGCCTTTTGGTCCATGGATTTTATGAGCCGCACAGGTTATAAAATGAATGTTTATTTTTTGAAGATCTAAAAGATAATGCCCCATTGTTTGAACCGTATCAGAATGAAAGATCGCATCATATTTCAAACAGATCTCTCCAACTTTTTCAAGCGACAATAAATTTCCTATTTCATTATTTGCATGCATTAATGAAACAAGAGATCTTTCATTTTCACTTAGCAATTGGTCAAGATGATTTAGGTCAATATCTCCATTTGCTGAAATATTCACAAAACTCAATTTAATAAATCCGTCACGCTCCATAGCTTCCAATGTATGCAATACAGCATGGTGTTCAATTTTACTAGAAATAGCGTGCTTGATACCCAGGTCATGAATACTGCAACGGATAGCCATATTGTCGGCTTCTGTGCCACCTGAAGTAAAAAATATTTCAGATGGAGAAACATTCAAGGATTTTGCAACTAATTTTCTGGTACCCTCAATTGCTGACCGTGTTTTTCTTCCGAATGAATGAATGGAGGAAGGATTACCATAAAACTCCGTCATGTAGGGCAACATAGCATCTAATACCTCTTTGTCCAAGGCTGTAGTTGCAGCATTATCAAAATAAATTTTCATTAAATTTTCTTTAAATATTTTTATAGTTCTTCAGCGACAATGATAGATTTTTTTGATGAAAAACTAAACAGCAATTTGCTGCATTTTTATGAATTCACGGATGTCTGCCATGATCTTTTTAGCAAGATTATCAGCAGTTGTTTCGCTTTCACTTTCAGAATATATCCGGATAATCGCTTCCGTATTTGACCTACGCAAATGCACCCATTCCTTATCAAATTCGATCTTCACACCATCGATAGTGTTTATGGGTTGTTTCTCATATTTCCGTTTAATATTTTCTAGGATTGCATCCACGTCAATTTCCGGAGTCAATTCAATTTTATTTTTTGAAATATGGTAATTCGGATAACTGGAACGCAGCATTGAACAGCTTTTTCCATATTTAGCAAGGTGAGATAAAAACAAGGCAATTCCAACCAAGGCATCTCTTCCATAATGCAATTCGGGTAAGATAATTCCTCCATTACCTTCGCCTCCAATGATAGCGTTTGTTTCCTTCATCATCTTTACCACATTCACTTCTCCAACTGCCGAAGCGCTGTATTTTCCATTGTGTTTTTCGGTAACATCACGAAGGGCACGTGTTGACGATAAGTTTGAAACGGTGTTTCCTTTTTTACCTGAAGCTTTTTCAGAAGGACTTCGTTTATTTAAAACATATTCTGCACAGGCAACTAAGGTATATTCTTCTCCAAACATTTCACCGTCTTCGCACACCAATGCTAATCTGTCAACATCGGGGTCAACAACAATTCCAAGGTCTGCTCCTTCTTTTTTAACCACCTTAGCAATGTCTCTTAAGTTTTCCGGCAAAGGTTCCGGATTATGCGGAAACTCACCGGTTGGCTCACAATATAATTCAACAATTTGAGTAACACCGAGTGCTTTCAATAATTGAGGCAAAACAATTCCACCTGTGGAATTCACACAATCAATAACAACTTTAAAATCAGCTTTTTTAATGGCTTCAACATCTATAAGAGAAAGCGCAAGTATCTTATCAATATGTTTTTTAAAATAGCTGTCATTTTTAGTTATTTTCCCAAGTACATTAACATCTGCAAATGTATATAATTCCTTGTCGGCAATTCCCAATACTTCCGCTCCATCCTGTTCATCAATAAATTCACCTTTTGAATTTAATAATTTAAGTGCATTCCATTGTTTTGGATTATGACTTGCTGTTAAAATGATCCCGCCATCAGCATTTTCCTCCGGAACGGCAATTTCAACTGTAGGTGTAGTAGAAAGCCCGATATCAACGACATCCACTCCCATTCCCTGCAAAGTCCCTAAAACCAAATTGTTAACCATTTCACCTGAGATCCGTGCATCGCGTCCAACAACAATTTTTATTTTCTTTTTCTTAGCATTTTTTGAAATAAAGGTGGCATAAGCAGCCGTGAATTTCACAACATCAATAGGACTTAAGCCTTCACCCGGCTTTCCACCTATAGTTCCTCTTATTCCAGAAATCGATTTAATTAAGGTCATACTTATTATTTTTCTTGCTTTTAAATTTTAGCATGCAAAGATAACTTTTTGATGCCGTATTATTGACAATTAATTCTAAACAATCCACTATAATCTGTTCAAAACTCATAGTTCATTTTAGAGCATTTTTATGTACTTTCGCTTATATTTTAAAAACAGCATAATAAGTGTTTGTGTTTTATAGTTATAAATATAAAAATTAAGATTGATGAGTAGCGAAGAATTTGGTGAAAACGAAAATAAAGGGGGGCAATATCTTTTAATATTGGTGGATCGCTTTGAAGAGATGCTTACGAATAATAAGCACTATTTTTTTGATGCGGAAGAACTAGAAGAGATCATTGATTATTACTTCGAAAAAAATAATTCAAAAAAAGCGTTAGCAGCTATTGATTTTGCGATAGGACAGTACCCTTTTTCCAGCGTATTTCTATTAAGAAAAGCACAGATCTATGCGGCCACTAATCAAAGCCAAAAAGCTTTGGAGATACTTTCTTACGTTGAAAGTATGGAGCCTTCCAATACAGAATTATATATGACCAAAGGATCTATATACAGTCAAATGGGACTTACTGATCAGGCAATCGAAAATTATAAGAAAGCTGCCGAAAGTGCCGAGGATATTGATGAGATATATTTAGCGATGGCTTTTGAATTTGAAAACACTTCAAAATTTGATGATGCTATTTTTTATCTGAAGAAAGCAATTTCTGAAAATCCTGAAAATGAAGTCGCTTTATATGAACTTGCTTTTTGTTATGAATTAAATGGACAATCAGAAGAAAGCGTAAAGTATTACTCTGATTTTGTTGATAAACACCCTTACACATCCACTGCCTGGTTTAACCTGGGGGTTTCATACAACCGCCTCGGAATGTATGAAAAAGCTATTGATGCTTATGATTATTCGATAGCCATTCAGGACGATTTTGCATCTGCCTATTTTAACAAAGCAAATTCCTTAGCCAATCTCAACAGGTTGGATGATGCAATCGAGGTATACAAAGAGACCTTAAAAGTGGAAGATCCAGATGCCATTACATTCTATTATATCGGAGAGTGTTATGAGAAAAAGGAAGATTTTGATCATGCCTTGATCTATTATAACAAGGCAATTAAATTAAATCCTCAATTGGCTGATGCCTGGCTCGGTATCGCGATTGTTTTAGATTCTCAAAACAAGACAGGTGAAGGATTACATTATGCAAAAAAAGCATTGGGGATAGATAAATTAAACGCAGAATATTGGTATATCTACGGTGAGATGCAGCAAAAAATGCAATTCTATGAAGATGCTGAGATCTCTTTCAAAAAAGTCATAGAACTTGATCCTGATAATGCTGAAATTTGGCTCGATTATGCGAACCTTTTATTTGAGCAAGAGAATAAAAATGGATCATTGGAGATCCTTGCCGAAGGAATTAAACATCACCCTCAAAATGCAGAGCTTCATTATAGAATTTCTGCCTGTTTGATGAGCATTGGTCAAAAACAAGAAGCGCTGAGTTTTTTACAAAGTGCTTTAAAATTAAATTATGAAAAACATAATGAATTGTTTGAGTATTTGCCGCAATTAAAAGAAAATTCAAGTATTACTGATCTTATAGAATCTTATAAAAAATAATAGATTATGAACTTCAAATTACCATACATTCCTGAACGACCTGCTAAGCCTCGCAACAAAGGTTTAACAATGATGATGGACAAAGGAATAAGCATACGACAGGCAGAAGATTTTTTGTCAGCAAGCGGACACTTAACCGATATAATAAAATTAGGTTTCGGAACCTCCTTCGTCACTCCGAATCTGGAGCAAAAAATAAAGCTTTACAAAGATGCCGGCATGAAGGTTTATCTTGGAGGAACACTATTCGAAGCCTTTATCGTTCGTAATATGTTCGATGATTACCAAAAATTATTGGCTAAATTAAAACTGGAATGTGCAGAAGTTTCTGATGGCTCAATCGTTATGCCTCATGATAAAAAATGTGAATACATCAATAAATTAGCAAAGAACCATACTGTACTTTCTGAAGTAGGCTCTAAAGAAGCAGGTATCATTATTCACCCTGCAATGTGGGTATCAATGATGAACAAAGAGTTACAGGCTGGTTCCTGGAAAGTGATCGCAGAGGCCCGTGAAAGTGGAAATGTTGGTATTTATCGTCCAAACGGAACAGCACACACACTTTTGATAAATAAAATTTTGGCAAAAGTTGATAAAGATAGTATTTTGTGGGAAGCTCCGATAAAAACGCAACAAGTGTGGTTCCTGAAATTATTGGGTGCTGACGTAAACCTTGGAAACATCTCCTATG
Organism: Bacteroidota bacterium; assembly: GCA_947476185.1. Lineage (GTDB taxonomy): Bacteria > Bacteroidota > Bacteroidia > 2-12-FULL-35-15 > 2-12-FULL-35-15 > 2-12-FULL-35-15. Next base: position 1,230 of record CANJPX010000061.1, on the reverse strand, counting down.
ACGATGTTATTCCATTAGAAACATTGCGTTTAGGATTACGTGGCGATACATTTTTTAGTTATTTGCCTTCAGAATTTAAACAGTCGAACGATTAAATTATTGGAATAATATGAAAGAAATTACCGTTGCCGAATTAAAAAAATTAAAGGACAGCAAGGCAAATATTCAATTAATTGATGTTCGTGAAGAACATGAGTTGGAGATCTGTAACATTGGTGGTGAACACATAGCCATGGGTGAAGTGATGGATAACTTGGATAAGATATCCAAAGACAAACAAGTTATTATACATTGTAGAAGTGGTGCCCGTTCCGGAGCTATCTGTCAGGTATTGGAGTCAAGTGGCTATAACAATGTTTACAATTTGAAAGGCGGACTTATCGCTTGGGCAAATGAAATTGACCCTTCATTAACAACATACTAATCAATTTTATTTTTGCTTTTGGAAGAAAATTGTACTTCCCTTTTCCAAAAAGTTATACATAAAATCAAAATTTAATTTTCTTCTTTTATGATCGAATTATTCAAACACATTTTACATCTCGATTTTGATTGGTTGTTTCTAAATTACAGCGATGTTGTTTACATTATTTTGTTTTTAGTGATCTTTATCGAAACCGGCTTAGTGATCATGCCTTTTCTTCCAGGTGACTCTTTATTATTTACAGCCGGATTGTTTGCAAATCAGATCAACAAGACCACCGGAGAGCCCTATTTGAATGTTTTTTATCTTTTGGCCCTTTTGTTTTTTGCTGCAATTTTAGGCGACAATACAAATTATTGGTTAGGCCGGAAAGTAGGATTGCGGGCGCTGCAAATTAAATTCAGAAGTAAAAAGTTGATCAAAGAAGAATACCTTACTAAAACACATACTTTCTTTGAAAAATACGGAACGAAAACAATAATTCTTGCCCGTTTTGTTCCAATTGTAAGAACCTTCTCCCCTTTTGTTGCCGGAATAGCTGAAATGAATTATCGGAAATTTTTATCTTTTGATATTCTTGGTGGCGCTATTTGGATCTTCAGCTTAACCGTTGCCGGATATTTTTTGGGTGAAATTCCTTGGATACGAGCGAATATCGAAAAGGTAGCATTGTTGATCATCTTAATTTCAATTCTTCCTATTATCATTGAGATCCTAAAAGTAAAATTCTCAAAGTCTAAATTATAATAAGCATTGATTTCTTTAAGAGATAATCAGGAATAAAATCAGATGCAAAATAAACTATT
>CANJPX010000060.1 GCA_947476185.1 Bacteroidota bacterium | reverse complement strand
GTTCTCCATACCACCGACAACAACAACATCAGCATCACCGCACATAATACTTTGAGCACCGATCATTACAGCCTTCATTCCGGAAGCACACACTTTATTGATAGTTGTACATTGAACCGTATTTGGCAATCCGGCAAACATTGCAGCCTGACGAGCTGGTGCCTGGCCTAAATTGGCCTGCAAAACGCTACCCATATATACTTCCTGAACTTCTTTTCCATCCAACCCAGCTTTTGCAAGCGCTCCTTTTATTGCAACAGCACCCAATTTTGTTGCTGATATTCCTGTAAATGCACCACCAAAACTTCCCAAAGGAGTTCTTACCGCAGATATAATATATACTTCTTTCATATTTTTTATAATTAGATAAATAAATAATAACCTTACAAACTTAAGCATTATTAGTCCTTTTTACAAAAAGAAAAACGCTGACATTTTGCACCCTCATTTCAATAACAATAAGCCACAATAGCTCTAACACACATACTCGCAAAGGGTTACAGACAATAAACAAAACTCCGCATTTCTAAACATTATATGATATTCATCATTCTGTTTATGCAGAACGGTGACTTCAACCAGAATTGTGAATAAACCTGTGTACAAACACAAGCGCTCAACTTTTAAAATCCTCAAATATTGGTTAATTTCGTTATTGTTATTGAGGATAATGTTTCAGCCTTAAATTGTCAATTTCTATTCAGAATATAAAAATCTGTTCAGTTTGACAAAAGTTGCAATTCCCCTGATAAAAAAAACAAACATGAAAAATTTTATTTCTTTCATTCGTCACAGCCATCCGGAAATATACAAAGGCATCCTCTTTTGTTTTGCAGTAACTGCGATCGTTTATATTTTTCCGAAACAAGGAAAATTCAAATATGAATTCCAAAACTTAAAAGGTAAACCATGGCTGCACGAAGACCTGATCGCTCCTTTCGATTTTTCCATCAAGAAATCAAATGAAGAGATCAAAAATGAAAAATCGGATATCATTGCGAATGCAAAGCCTTATTTCAAAATTGACAATTCTATTTTTCCGGCAAAGAAAACACAACTAAATACTGAATTTAATTCCAGCTGGGTCATAAAAAAAAACAATGCTAAGAAAGAAAAGAATCTTGTTTTTGCGATTAAACTCCTCGATTCCATCTATAGCAAAGGAATCATTGAACCAAATAGCATCATAGAAAATAAGCCTTCTGACTTTTCAATATATGTATTAGACAATAATGTTGCAGAGGAGCGTGATCTGCACGAATTCTATACAATAAATTCGGCATACGAATATGAACAGCTACAATTAAAGAACAATCCCGAGATCGATGCGAAATACCTGTTGCCAATTTTAGAAAACTGCATTGCACATACAATATTTTACGACAAAGAAACATCCGAGAAAATTTTAAAACAAGCAATAGAAGATATCTCGCCATCACGCGATATTATTTTAAAAGAACAAAGAATTATTTCGAAAGGAGAAATTATTGACGCACAAAAATTTCAGATACTAGAGTCGTTGAAATCAATATACGAAGGAGAAACGGATGGCGCAAGTGACTATTTCTATATCTTGCTCGGACAAATATTAATTGTGTCACTCTGTTTATCAATATTGATAACCTTTCTTGGGTTTTTCCGAAAAGAAATCTTTATCGACAATGCAAAGATCACTTTCATTTTAATTTTAATTATTTTACAGGTATTGATGGCACGCTTTTCGGATGCATCTCAATCTTTCAACATTTACCTTTTACCATTTTGTATTCTCCCGATCATTACACGTGCATTTTATGACACGCGCATTGCACTTTTTGTTCATTTGATCACTGTACTTATTGCTTCGTTTTTAGCCCCGGATAGGTTTGAATTTACATTCATTCAGCTTTTAGGTGGAATGGTTGCCATCTTCAGCATTGTTAACATGCGCAACCGCTCACAAATATTCATATCATCAGGGGTGATTTTTTTAACCTATAGCGTTGCATTTATCGGAATAACAATTATTCAGGAAGGCGGCAGTGATGCAATTACATGGCAAGGGTTTGCGTGGTTTGGGATCAGCGCATTGCTTACATTGTTTTCGTATCCTTTGATCTTTGTTTTCGAAAAATTATTCGGATTTATTTCGGATGTTTCGCTTTTAGAGTTATCTGATACTAACGGGAAATTATTACGTGAACTAGCATCACGTGCTCCAGGAACTTTCCAGCATTCTTTGCAAGTTGCAAACCTCGCAGAAGAGGCCATATACAACATTGGAGGAAATGCTTTATTGGTAAGAACAGGTGCTTTGTACCATGATATTGGTAAAATGGAAATGCCTATGTATTTTATCGAAAACCAAGCCAATGGAATGAATCCTCATGATGAAATGAGTTTTGATGAAAGTGCATCTATCATAATTTCGCACGTAATTAAAGGAATTGAAATTGCCAAACAACACAAATTACCAGAGCAAATCATTGATTTCATCCGTACGCATCACGGAACAAGCATCACAGGTTATTTCTACCGCTCATTCCAAAATGCTTTCCCTGAAGAAAAAATTGACGAGTCAAAATTTCATTACCCGGGTCCTATTCCTTTTTCAAAAGAAACTGCTGTTCTAATGATGGCAGACTCTGTTGAAGCGGCTTCTCGCAGCTTAAAAAAATATGATGCAGAGACAATTGATGCACTGGTAGAACAAATAATCAATACGCAAATTGAGCAAAATCAATATGCTAATGCAGATATCACATATAAAGATATCAATACACTAAAGAAGATCTTTAAGAAAAAATTAATGAATATTTATCACGTAAGAGTAGAATATCCTCGTTAAATAATTGGTAATTGATTAGGTGCTCACAACAGTCCCTTTGAGTCATTATAATCCCGATGAATTGTATCGGAAACAATTGAATGAAATAAAAATACGCTAACCCTTTCCTTTAAACAGACCTCTATTCTCATTCTGAAAACCCTATTTTTATATTATAGAAAATCGGGGAAATGTTTTTTTAATACTTCATTAATAACTTCAACTGTTAAAGGCTTATATACATAATCAGAAATTTCAGGGATCGCTTCCGCCCTTCTCTTGTCGTCCGGATTAAGAGATGTAGAAAGCATCAACAAAATTATCTGATCTTTTTTAAAAGTTTCCAATTCATGATAGTTTTGCAGAAACCCCCAACCATCCATGATCGGCATATTTATATCCAATAAAATCAAAGATGGTAAAGGAGAGTCGTTTTCACTATCATCACTCTTGATAATATAATCGATTGCCTCTTTTCCATTAAGTTTAATTTCAATATGTTCGGCAATGCCAACCCTTTCAATTATCTTCCTATTGATAAAGTTTGTTGCATCATCATCATCAATTAATAAAATGCATTTTAGTTTCTTTTTCATACGCATTTAAAGTGTTAGTATTGAAAAATAAAAAGTACTTCCTTTTCCTAATTCAGAGTCTACCCATATTTCTCCACCATGTAATTCGACTATTTTTTTGCAATGAGACAAACCAATCCCTGTTCCTTCATAATCAAGTCTATTATGTAAACGCTTGAACATAATAAAAATTTTATCAATATTTTTTTTATCAATGCCTATCCCATTATCCGTAATTGAAAAGAGCCAACAGTCGCCATACTTTTTTGATGAAATTGTTATTTCAGGTACCGCTCCCTTTTCTATAAATTTCATCGCGTTACTTACTAGATTCTGGAATAACAATCTTATTTCCACAGCATAACCATTTATTTCAGGCAACCGTTCCACCTTTATTTTAGCACCACATTCTTTTATTGAAACAGAAAGATCTGAAATAACTTCTTTAATAATTTCATTACAATTTACTGAAACCAAGTCCACCTCTTTCCCGATTCTCGAAAAATCTAATAGTCCTTTCACTAATTTTTGCATCCGTATGGAGGATTGAATAATAAAACCCAGATATTGTTCAGCATCTTTGTCAAGTTTGCCGGCAAACTCCTCCTTAAGAAGTTCAGTGAAACTTTTTAAAGTATGTAATGGTTCCTGAAGATCATGAGAAGCAATATAAGTAAACTGCTCCAACTCATCATTTTGCGCATTTAATTTTTTATTTTGCAATGCAATTTCCAATTCGATGGCTTTTGTTTCAGTGATATCCTGAATAGTCCCAACCATCCTTAATAATTGGTCATGACTATATTTCAGACTACCCATTCCATGAACCCCGCGTTCAGCATTATCATCCTTCCGAATAATTTTATATTCCTTATTAAAACTTTTTTTCTTACCAATTACTTCCTCTGTTAAATAATCAGATAATTCTTTTTGCCATTCTGGATGCACAATTGAAGTCCAACCTTCAATTGTTTTATTGTAATCAGTTTCAATTCCAAAAATAGTATCCAACACCAGGGAGCTGCTCCACTTCCCTGTTGCAAAATCAAGAGTATACGTTCCCAGATTTGCAATGAGCTGTGTTTCCTTTAAAAATCTCTCGCTTTCTCGAAGCTCTTGTTCGATTTGTCTACGTATAGTAATATTCTCTTTGATAGCAATAAAATTTATAATTTTCCCTTTTTCGTTTAAAATAGGAGAGATTATGACCTGTTCCCAATATAGTTCCCCGCTCTTAGTAATATTTTGCAATTCACCTTGCCAGATATTTCCTGATAAAATTTGTTTCCACAAGTTTGCATAATCAGAACTTGAAGTGAATCCAGATTTTAAAATACGAGGATTCTTTCCCATGACCTCCTCTTTGGAATATCCTGTTGTTTCTAAAAAACGAGGATTCACATATTCTATATTACCACTAGTATCTGTAATAACGATTGAAGCAGGATTTTGTTCGATTGCCTGAGAATACTGCAATGTTTTTATATTCTCTTTTTTATGAGTCGTGATATCCAAATTAATCCCTGTAAAAGTTTTTCTTCCATCATATTCTGAAAGCTGAACCTGAACCTCTACAGAATAAATAGTTCCATCTTTTCTACAATGGAGGGTTTCAAAACTGATTAGTTCAACTTCTCTTGACAACAAAGGATCAATTTTTTTAAAATATAATTCACGTGTGAATTCAGGCTTGAGATCAACAACAGTTAATTGTTCGATTTCCCTTTTAGAATAACCGATATTTTTTAATGCCTTTTTATTCGCAAAAACAATTTTCAAAGATTCTCTATCAAATATTAATATTTCGTTCAGAGAATTTTCTATAATACTTGAAAGACTTTTCACTTTCAAACTCGCTTCTTTGCGATCGGTAATATCACTAAAACTTGATATAACGCACTCCTCATCATTGATAACAACCAATGAAGTGCTTGCTATTCCATTTAATGTTTTACCAAATTTAGTTGTTATTGTAGTTTCTATGTTTTGCAATTGGTAACTCTTCCGAATAGATGTCAGAACATTTTTTCTTTTTTCCGACTCTATAAAAATACCTGAATCAAAGACCGTTCTTTCTTTTAAATCATCTAAAGTAAAGCCTGTCAAATTCAGAAAGGCCAAATTTACATCCAGCAACAATCCGTCAGCTATCCTGCTGAGAATAATAGGAACAGGGCTAAAATGAAAAATTTTACTAAAAAGTTTTTGAGATTCGAAACTTTTCTTTAGAGCCTCAGCTAATAATAATTCTGTTTTTTTTAGTTTGGTGATTTCACTGATGGCAATTGAAACAAAATTACCAGATTCCAATTGAACTAAATTAATGGTGATTTCAATTGCAAATTCTGTCCCATCTTTTTTCCTTGCATAGAAGTCCTTTTCAGTTCCTTTTACAATTACTCGGGGACTAGAAATAAAGTTAGCAAGCTGCTCAAAAATATTTTTATTGAAACGTTCTGGTATAAGGATATCTATGCCTTTTCCAATCAACCCTACCTTTCCATAACCAAAAAGTGTTTCAGTTTTCTCATTAACTAAAACAATTTTTCCATGACTATCCAGAACAATTAAACCATCTGGAAAAGTATCAAACAATGCTTTATAGTTATAAATATCATTCATATAGTGTCAACTTTATGTAATATTAATTTTGGTTTGAAATGCAAAATACTCATTTCAAAACAACATCAGAGAGAAACGAAAACACAAGCATACTAATACAAATAATGCCTAATTATACAATCTATAAATCGCACATTACTAGGCTAAAGTATAGCATTATCAAATGATATCAAAAAATTAAATCAAATATATTTATTACGATAGAAAAACTGAATTATTTAAAATAGCTTTAAAACGGCTATTAATATGGCGTTCTAAAAATAATTCTAAATTTTCAATATTTAGATGTAAGAAAAAGGCTAAATATGTAAGATAATTATTTCAAATTTTTTATTACAGTTTTTAGTTTTTGCGTTAATTCAATTGCAAATTCCTCCATTGCTTTATTTTTGACAGCCATCATAGATGCAATCGGATCAACTGCAAAAACTTCTATATCACCGTTTGCATGCTCTTCAACTACCACATTACAGGGTAAAAAAACGCCGATCTTGTCTTCGTTTTGCAATGCTTTATATGCAAAATGAGGGTTACAAGCGCCAAGTATTTTATATTTTTTGAAGTCAACATTTATTTTCTTTTTCAATGTTTCCTTCATATCAATTTCAGTTACAATACCAAACCCTTCTTTTACTAATTCGGATGTAACTTGCTCTAAAGCTTCTTCGAAGTTCTTGGTCTTTAAAACTTTGTTAAAATAGTAGCTCATTATATTTTGATTTAGATTGTTTGTCAGTTCTTTTTATTTTTAATGCAAATGGTTCCAATTATATTTATAACAATTGAATTACTTTTTATAAACAGTTAATGGACCAGCGATGATCCCTTGAACAACATCCTGAAGTTGTTCAATCTGCAGCTTATTCATCCCTTTTGTGATCACAGGTTGATGGATAACAACTTCAGATATACCCGGACTACCTCCACCAAACCAAAAATCACCCCTATTCAATCGTTTCCAATTAGTAACAAATGTAACAGGCAAAACCGGGATTTGTTTTTGAATCGCAATAGCGAATGCCCCTGATTTAAAGGGCATCAGATCCGGAGCATTTTTTGAAATTGTGCCTTCCGGAAATATCACTAAGGGTTTGCCATCATCAATTTCCCGAGACATTCTTTTCAACGCTTTGATAGATCCGGTATTACTATGCCGATCCACAAGAATATTCATTCCCGATGTGTAATAAATACTAAATAAAGGCCATTTCTCTATTTCCTTTTTTCCCGTAAATACAAAGTAGTTCGGAAAGACACAGTAAATACAAAAAATATCAAGGAAAGAGGTGTGATTCGGGCAAATTATGTATGCGCCATTTTCCGGTATGTTCTCAGCACCTTTTATCCTCAATCGGGCACCTGCAAGGATCAATAAGGAAAGTGCCTGTAATTTCATTACCTTAAATGCCGTGGGAAAACGTTTAGGAGTGTATAAAAAATAATACATAATAGGATACCAAACAACAAGAGAAAGAACAAATACTATTAGATAGTATATTTTAAAAATAACCCGGAATGGTATTAAGATATAGCGCATATTAAATCAATTTATTTTTTATCTATGCACATTTGATTGAAACTATGACGTATTTGAATGCAGTACTTAGAACATCTGAAATTACTAGAATACGCAAAGTTAAAACATGACTAAAGTCATAATTTTAATAAAAATAGTTTCTAAAAAAATAACGAAAGTAAAACCAATAAAATTATTCTATCTCAATATCAAATTTTGATAACAAACCCGGTAGCCCGGAAAAAGAAAATTTTGCTTTTTTTATTTTATTTATTTCGGGGTCGAAAGAATAATTTATTGCAGTTCTAAAATCTGTTTTCTCAAGTATGGTACGATTAAACGCGGCATTTTGGAGATCACAATTATTAAAATTAACCTTTGACAGATCTGCTTCTGCAAAATCAACATCCTTCAACGAGCAGTTAATAAAATTTGCCGATTTCATTTTCTTTTGAAAAAAGGAAGAATAATCCAAATGGCAATTCTGAAAATTTACAGAAAATAAAAAATTAGCGCACACGTTGAAGTCTACTCCAACTATTTTGCAATTTTCGAACTTAACATTTTTTAATCCTGTATTATTCAAAATTGCTAACGATAGGTTGCAATCTTTAAAATTACAATCTGTAAAATCATTATTACTCAGATCACTTTTTGAAAAATTACATTTCGTAAATACACAATTGATAAATTCACGTTTTGACAATGCCTTTTCCGAAAAATCAACATTTTCAAATATCTTGTCTTCGTGCAGCGCGGTGTTTATCATTTCTGTATTATTTTTGTCGGTTATTTACCTACCGTAAGTCTCACAGAACTGATAACAGTTTCATTTTTATTTTTCATACATACTAAATAAGTTCCGGAAGGAAGATCGGAAGTGCTAATTTGAAAAGTATGATCTCCAATATTAAAATTTTGTGAGGCGATTATTTTCATTAACCTCCCTTGCAGATCGAATAATGATATATTTAAAAATTGTTTTTCTTTTACGGTAAATTTCAATGTCGCATTTGTTGAAGTAGGATTTGGGAAAATACTACTCACAAACCCCGGCATATTTCCTTCTGAAACAGCTGTAAAAAAAGTCATTGACGTTTTATTGAAAAATATTTCCGTATTTCCAGTTCGTAAGTCGCACCAATCGTAAAAAACAAAATTATCATTTAAGGAGATTCCTATAAAATCATTTCCTTTTTGAATATTAATGAAGGGTGATGGTGCAGAACTGATCTTATAATTAGGTTTAAATGTAGATCCTCCATCAATGGAAACCGTCGAAAATATTTCAAAAGGAGAAGAAGATGTTCCACCGGTATTTCGTCTGTCACGCCAGGCAACACCATATTTCCCTGTTGTTGAAAATCCTGCCCAACTCATATCTTGTCCCACTCCATTCGAAAGTCCATCATCATTTAACCGCACCGGAACAGAAGTCCACGTATTGCCGCCATCATTTGAATGAACACTTAAAATATCAGGATCACCATTGCGCTGATCTGTAAAAGTAAAAACAATATTTCCGGCTACAGTGGGATTAGCACTCAAAACAATACTTCCCTGATATAAAGTATCAGTAATTGCAGAACCTGCAACCGGATAACCAATTATATGCGGAATAAAACTTACTCCGCCATCTGTAGATTTCAAGCAGATCATCCGGGCAAAAGGACTGGAGGGAGGATCATATGACAAATAACCAATGTATAAACTTCCATCGGCACCAACAGTTGGAGCCCCCATTGTATTGGTAATTAAATTGCTCGGAATGCTATCATCCACTAAAATTTGACTGCTCCATGTCGAACCATTATCGGCAGAATATTTCATCCAAACGTGATGTGGCATCACTCCTGACTCAACACTTTTTGTAACAACATATAATCTTCCGTCAAAAACACCTCCACTATTATCAACAACTATCCAAGGTCTGTCAATTGGTTTATCCGGAGTTGCAAGTCCGTTAAAAGCTTTCACTCGTGCACCCCAAGTTGCGCCTCCATCCAAAGATTTAGTTACCATCACATAACCAGAGTCCTGAGCGGCAGAATAATTCACGTAACTCATAAATACATTTCCTGCATTATTGAATGTTAAGGATACGTCTGCCATTAAAAATGTCGGATGTAAATTCGGAATAGTTGTTGGAGTTGTCCAAGTAAGGCCTCCATCAATGGAATAATTTGTTCCGATAACCAGCGTGATCCCTGACACTCTCATCCAGGCTGCGACAATATTATTTGAATTTGTGGGATTCACTGCAATATAAGGTTCCGTATCCCAATTTGTTGAATTGGAAATATTTGTATTTGTTTGAGAAAAACAAATTACGGTTGTGATCATGAAGAGGGCAAACAATATTTTTTTCATTTCACATTTTTTTAAAAAAGCATTATCTATTTTTTGTTTTGTGAATAAGGCTCCTCAAAAACACATCCGCCTCAATTTTATTAGGAATTGAGGCGGAGGATATTTGAAGTATAATATTATTATTCTAATTTTTGTAACCAAACATCAGGATATTCAACCTTAAATTTCTTTTGTTCTGTTTCTGCATCTGCTTGTTTATCAAATTTATTCGCAGCTACATAATATACTTTTGTTTTATGATTCTGAACAATCTGTGTATTATTATATCCTTTGATAATGTTTGCATCTCTGAACTTAGCAGCATTATCTTTACTACTAAATGTCCCTATAACAACATAAAAACCGGCACTCATGGTCATTCCATTATCATCCACAAAATCGCTGCTTGAACCAGTACGCATCAAACTCTCTGTTAAACTTTCCGTCTTTTCAGGTGTCGTAGCTGAAGCACCAGTTGATTTTAATTTAGCCAATTCATCTTTCAACCTTTGAATTTCAACTTCACTTGTATCTGTTTTAGCTTTTAACTTAGCCATTAATTCATCATTAAGAGCATCTTTTGGATCATCCGTTTTTGCAGCAACAGCTTCTGTTTTTTCGCCACCGAAGGTATAGCTTAATAAAAATTCAGAGGTTGAACCTGTATATGATTTCACTTTTCCAACACCCAGATCATAAGCATAACCAACTGCAAGATTTTTGTAACGTACCCCACCGCTAATCGCTATTGCATAATTGCTATGGTATGTAATTCCAAGCCATCCATATTTTTTCCAATCACCCACAACATTAATATCGTATTGAAAAACAGAACCTGTAGCATAACGAACCATGACAAGAGGATAAACAGTGATCTCTTTTTCCTTCACCACATCAAATACATATTTTACAGATCCTTGGTAATGCCGTGCAAAAGTGTATAGACTGCTTTGATTATCCGTCTTTTTATAACGGATCTTATTTCCCAGTATTTGAGGAGCACAAAAACCTACCTCTAATTTTTTCCAAGTATAACCTAATCCGAAATCTGCTGAAAAAGCTGTTTTACTTTGAGATTCATTAAATAAGTAGGGATCATTCACATCTCTCACAACAGCTTTCGAAAAATCGATCTTATTATTTATCACACCCAAAGCCAATCCGAAAAATAAATTATTATCATCATTCACTTTTAACTTGTAGGAGTAATTCGCAAAGGCACCAACGCGACTTGTAATATCAGTAACATCGGAATATAAATTCAATCCCAATCCGATATTTTTTGCTTCGATCGGTGAGTCAAGTGTTAAATAACTTGTTTGTGGTGCACCTTCAATACCCGTCCATTGAGAGCGATGCGTTAAAAATGCATTCACCCGTTCGTGATTTCCTGTAAACGCAGGATTCGTAACAAATGGATTAGCATAATACTGACTGCTGAAAGGAACTTGTTGCGCAATGGATGTTCCTGTTATTAAAATAAGAGCAGATGATATAATTAAATTCCTCATAGGATGTAATTTTAAATTTGTCATTTTCTGTTTGATATCTTTAATACAAGTATTATTTAGTGCCTTCTTTTAAAATTGTGATGGCACCTTTATATATCTTCTCATCATTTTCAAATTTGATGATGTAGTAGTAAGTACCATCCGGTAATCCTTTTCCATATTTATTTGAACCATCCCAATTATTATCATAAGCATCGGACTTATATACTTCCTGCCCCTCACGATTCACAACCACTACTTTCGTATTCGGATAATTTTCAATATTCTGAATGATCCATCTGTCATTATATCCATCGTCATTTGGCGTCATCAAGTTAGAGATCGTTACATTATAATCTATCAGAACAGTAATTGTCATTGTATCAATATCGATACAACCATTTATATCTGTACCTGTCAACGTATACATTGTTGTCGCAGTAGGTCCGGCTGTAGGATCAGAAACAGATGCATTTGTTAACCCTGTATTAGGAAACCAAGCCCAGGTAATGATCCCTGTACCGGAACCAACAATATCAACTGTGCTACCCAAACTTAAATTAACATCAGGTCCGGCAGAAACAGTAGGCGAAGGATAAACGATTGTTGAAACAGAATCCATTGCCGAACATCCTGTAAGTGTATCACTTATTGTTAGCAAATAATTTCCGGCAACCATAACTGTAATACTTTGAATAGTATCTGTAGTGCTCCACAAATAAGAGTATCCCCCAATTGCTGCACTCAGCATCACAGAATCTCCGGCGCAAAACTGTAGCGGTCCGCTTGCAGTAATTGTTGAAGGAGGTAATGGATTTACCAAAACATTTACAGTTGCTGTATCCAAACATCCTTTATCAGAAGTTAATAATAAACTGGAAATAAATGTTCCTGCTGTTCCGTAAAGGTGTGTCGGGTTTGTTGACATAGAATTATTTCCGTCCCCAAAATCCCACTGGTTGAATTGTATGAATCCCGAATTAATTGTTGAAGTATTTGTAAATGTTGTGATATTACCATAACAAACTGTATCAGCGCTATACGATGCCACCGGCTTCGGATAAACGATCACAGCGGTTGATGCTGATGATATCGGTGCACAAACTCCACTTTGAACAAGCACTAAATACCATGTTGTATCGATAAGGTTTAAATACGTTTGTGAAGCTGTAATGTTTACAAGAGGGTTCCATGTCAAACCTCCATCAATGGATGATTGCCAATTTAGGATCGTTCCAACATAACCTGTCAAATTCAATGTTCCGGAGTTTGCTCCTTCACAACCAGGTACTGCGCCACTTATCGTACCTCCCACTGAAACAGGATCTACAGTTATTGTTGCACTGAAGGAGGTATCTGCATTACAAATTCCGCTCTTCACATTTACATGGTACATAGTGGTAATACTTAAATTATTATAAATCAAAGAATCTGTAATATTGGAGATCGGTGTCCAAGTGAAACCTCCATCAGTTGAAGACTCCCATCCAGTGATTGTTCCTGTATATCCTGATAAATGCAACGTTCCGTTGTTCGCTCCGGAGCAAACTGTATCGCTAACGGATACTGTTCCTCCTACAGTTTTTGGATTCACGTTAATAATTCCAATGGAAGAAGTATCGTTTCCACAAGTTCCGCTAACCACAATCGCTCTGAACCAAGTTGTATCTAATAAATTCGTATAGGATTGAGTTGTTGTAATGTTTGCAATGTTAGACCATGTTAAACCACCATCAGTTGATGATTCCCAATTTGAAACAGTTCCAATATTTCCTGCCAAGGTTAATGTACCGCTGTTGATCGTATCACAAACGGTTATTCCACCTGTAATTGTTCCTCCAACTGCTTTTGGATCCACTGTAATAGAATCGATATTCGAAATTGTACCAAGACAAACACCGCTATTTACAAAGGCTCTGTAATAAGTAGATATATTCAAATTTAAATACGATTGTGATGCGGTTGTGTTGGAAAGAGCAAACCAAGTTACACCATCCGTTGATATTTCCCAATTTATGATCGACCCTAAATAGCCAACAAGATTTAATGTTCCAGCATTTGCTCCGGCACAAACAGTGTCATTTGCAGAAAGTGTTCCGGCAATCGGAGGCGCATCTATTACAATAGTTGCTGTTAATGATGTATCGTTTGAACAAACACCACTAGCTACAATAACACGGAAAACAGTTGTCGATAAAAGATTTAAATAATTCAGATTCGCAGTGGTGTTTGCAATGGACGTCCAGGTTGTTCCTCCATCAATTGAAGATTCCCAAGACTGAATGGCGCCAACGTATCCAAACAAATCTAAGGTGCCGCTATTTGCACCACCGCATGCAGTGGTTCCACCTGAAATTGTTCCACCAACAGAAACAGGATCAACCGTTAAAGTCGCAGTTGAGGAAGTTACTGTTGAGCAAGCTCCATTTTGAACAATTGCTCTGAATACAGTTGTTATAATTATGTTTGAATAGATATAATTAGGAGTTGTGTTACCAATTGAGATCCAATTAATACCTCCATCGGTAGAATATTCCCAACGGACAACATTACCTGTGTAACCACCTAAAGTTAATACTCCGGAATTATTTCCGAAACAAACATTCGAACTTGCTGAAACACTTCCTCCAACAGAAGGTACATCAACCGTCATTGTATCTATTGAAGATAAAGCCGATGGGCAAGCTCCGCTAGTAACCTTTGCTTGGTAATAGGTTGTTGCCAAGATGTTCGAAAACGACTGTGTTGTTGAGGTATTTACAATGTTTGTCCAAACTATTCCATCTGTTGATGATTGCCAATTTGTTACCGAACCTGTATGGCCACCTAAGGTTATTGTCCCGCTATTAGAACCACTACAAACAGTATCACTCATTGAAGTTGTTCCACCAACAGAAATAGGACTGATAGTAATCAATACTGTTGCCGAATTAATTGCTGCACATGCTCCACTTTTTACATTCGCACGATAAATAGTATTGGTTATAAGATTTAAATAGGATTGAGTAGTTGTAATATTTGGAATATTTGTATAGGTAATACCACCATCTGTTGAATATTCCCAATATTGAACAGTACCGGTATTTCCTGCCAACGTTAATGTTGCACCATTAGCTCCGCTACAAACTGTTGCCGCAGAAGTAATCGTACCTCCTACCGACACAGGATTAACAACAATTGAATCGGGTGTTGAATACGCTCCGGCACATCCGCTGCTGGTTACAAAAGCTCTATAATATCTTGTAGATACTAAATTCAAAAATGGTTGTGTAGTGGAAGTATTTACAAGATTGATCCATGTAACTCCGGCATTTGTTGAATACTCCCAACGGGTAACAGATCCAGTATGCCCTGACAAGGTTAAGCTACCTCCATTTACTCCACTGCAAACCGTTGTTCCACCTGAAACTGTTCCACCTACTGAAGGAGGATTAACTGTTATTATTGCAACAGAAGAAAAAAGAGTCAAACATGCACCACTTTGAACCTGACATCGATATCGCGTAGTTTGTACTAAATTTAAGTATGTTTGAGTAGTTGTAACATTGGCAATATCGGTCCAGGAAAATCCTGCATCAATTGAATATTGCCATTTCAAAATACTACCTACCCGTCCACCTCCAGAAGTCATAGTTGCACCATTTATTCCGCTACATACAGTTGTTGTTCCGGAAACAGTTCCAGCAACCGTTGTAGGGTCGATGGTCATTGATGCGACAGCTGACATGGCAGATGCACAAACTCCATTTTGAACATGAGCTCTATACTTAGTAGGAACAGATAAGTTCGAATAACTTTGCGTAGTAGTGGTATTTGAAAGACTAATCCAGGTGGTACCTCCATCAATAGAATATTCCCAATTCAAAACAGAACCTGTTTGACCTGAAAGTGTTAAAGAACCAGCATTTGAACTGATACAAACATTCGTGCCACCGGAAACTATTCCGCCAACAGTTGGTGCATAGTTTATTACAGAGTATCCTGTAAAAGAATCATTTCCCGGACTAACATCAGCTGCAATAGTAACTGAAGCATCAAATAAATAAGTTCCTGCAACACTCAAATTGGCTTGAGTTGTAAATGTATAGTTCAGATTGGTGTTAGACGTCCAATTTGCAGAAAGTGTCACCAATTCCACCACCGGAACCCCTGCATTTATAGTATAACTAGCATTAAAAGTTGTACCTGCCGGCAACGTTGGACCATAATTAAATAATTTCGCAGTAACATTTTCAGTAGCCGTCAGCGAACATCCCGATACCGGTGCAGTTATGCTTATAACACTAATATCTGTTTGTGCTATCGCTAAATTACCAATAAAAATAAGGGAAACGAGAGTAAGTAATTTTCTCATAAGTAGTTTGAGTTAATATATACTATTGGGTTAAATATAAAAATACCGTGACTTTGTACGTAAAAGTCATCTTTTAGGTTACGAAAGTATAAAAAAAATCGATGAATGGACTATGGAGTGCTCAATGTCACCGGAATTATCCTGCCATTCATCATTTTATGTGCGTTTACCACAAAATCAGCTATATAAAAAGCCATTTCTGGGGAAGAAATGGGTGCTTTATAGCCCGGAAATGCTTCATTTAACATTTCTGTTTGTACAGCGCCTAATGCTAAACAATTAAAAGCAATGTTTCTTTCTTTAAATTCTTCCGACAGACATTCTGTTAAACAAACCAAAGCTGCCTTGCTCGAACTATAGGCCGAAAGTCCTGAAAATTTTGCACTTCCCTGAAATCCTCCCATACTGCTAATGTTCACAATATGCGACTTTACCTTTTCATCCAACATTGGCATTACTCCTTGTATCAGCTGTACCACAGAAAACACATTTACATTAAAGACATACTCCAGATCGGCTGAAGAAATAGTGCTAAAAGGCTTATTCACCAATGCTCCAGCGTTATTTACCAAAGCATTAATTGTTGAAGTGTGCTTCTTTAACTCCAGGATCAAGGTTTGAATAGATTTTTCATCACTTAGATCGCAAGCGATAGTAACCACATTCCTATTGGCACAGTCTTTTTTCAGCTGTTCCAACTTTTCAATATTTCTTGAGATTGCATAAATAGTATTATCCGCATTTAAGCTGAGCTGTTTTACCAATTCATATCCAATTCCTCTACTTGCGCCAGTCACAACAATTTTCATGTCCAATTCGTTTTTAGTAATTATCAAAGAAAAGCATTTTTTTGTTAACTTTACCTACATATACCATGCGCAAACTATTTTTAAAAATATCTTTTTTTCTTATATGCTCAGGAAGTTTATCTTCCCTTGCTCAGGATAGTACGATGATCCGCAAACACCCTTTAAAAAAAAATTTCTGGGATAAAGTTTTTATCGGAGGCAACATAGGATTGCAATTTGGCACTGTTACTTTTGCAGATATCTCCCCATTAGTTGGTTACAAATTCACAGATAAGATCTCCGCCGGAATTGGAGTTACTTATCAGTACTACCATTATAAAGACAGATATTACGATTTTGAGACAAATGTTTATGGCGGAAGAATTTTTGGTAGATATAATTTTACAGAATATTTATTCGGACACCTAGAATACGAATATCTTAATCTGGAAGCTTTTGATATTTATCGAAGACGGGTGGATGTTGGAAGTTTGCTTGCCGGTGCAGGTTACATTCAACGTTTCGGCAACAATTCAGGGATATCGGCAATGGTACTTTATAATTTCACCGAATCAGTTTACACACCTTATCAAAATCCTATTTTCAGAGTGGGAATTATTGTCGGGTTATAAGATCACTCAAATACCGGCAAAGCATTTTGATTCGGATCCACATTAAAACTTTGTATCGCCATCACTCTCCATCGCTTAGCGGCTTCCGCATTTAAAATATCTAAAATTGGATATTCATCTTTCAAAACAATAGCATCCTTCAGATCCATTTTTTTCTCGTCAATAAAATCCGGATGAGATTTTATTTCACCTAATGAGGCATAAAATAAAATATTCCGCTGGTCTGGATTTGGATCTGTAGTTAATGCTTTCACATTAAATCCGCTCGCCTGAAATGTTTTATATACCGAACGCATGGATTTGCCGATACTTCCTTCAAAATATCCCAAACTATTCACAAAAATAATTCCATTGGGATTTAACATTCCTTTTAATGCAGTCAACGACTCAACAGTAAATACATGATTCGGTGGATCTTCTCCTCTGAACATATCCATCACAATTACATCATATTTTTTTTTGCAATTTCTGATAAAATGCCTTCCATCATCCACCTTAATATTCACTTTATCACTCAGGTAAAAATAATTTCGCGCAACATCGGCAATACGCTGATCTAATTCACATACATCCACATCAAATCCCTTTTCTGAAAGTTTTTTCGCAACGCTTCCTCCGCCTAAACCGATCAATAAAGCTTTTGTAGATCTTGGAAATGAATCTACGTAATCTGAGATACGATATACATATGTAAAATATTTTTCTTCCCCTTTTGTTTCATCCGCAAGGGAATCGTACATCGTTTGAGAAACCCTATTCACAAATAACCAGCGGCTGTGTCCATCGATCATCTTATCGCTATTATAATGAGGGTAATCCAAAACAATTATTTGCCCAAGCAACCCTTCCGCCGCATAGACACGCTTTATATTTGAAGAAAAATTAACGGAAGAAGCAGAAATAGCCCAAGCACATAGTGCTAAAAAAAAAAACATCGAGGCAAATTGTCTTTGTCTGATGATCACCAGCAAAGGAATAAATCCTAAAATTATTCCTGTGATAATGGAAGGGATTGTCAACCCAAAATTCGGGATCACATAAAAACCAAAAGTAAAAGTAGCAAGAATTCCTCCTACTGTTGAAACTGCATAGATCGCTCCTGCTGCTCTACCCGCATGTTCTACATCTGTGGTGATAGTACGAATTATCAATGGAGATACCATCCCCATCATAAATACAGGAGGAAATAAAATACATGAAGCAGAAACAATAACGGATGGAATTAAACTATGACTACCAACTACCCATAGGATCAATTTCGAACTAAAGGGCATCAGTATTGTGAAAGTAGCTGCAGCCAAAATAACATAGAACAGGATCAACGGATTCTTTCTCTTATAAGAAAGCACTCCTCCGGCATAATATCCAACTGCAAGGCCACCCAAGGTAATTGCCAACACACTTGCCCATACATATAAGGAAGAACCAAAATAAGGAGCCAGCATTTTTGCGCCTAATAATTCAGCTGCCATCACAGAACCACCTTCAATGAATGAAAGAAGAAAATAGAAATTTTTATTTTTGATCAGTTGCATTCTTAAATTTTGAATGCGTAAAGATAAAGAAGATTTTTTAGTTCCCTATACTTTTCTTCCGCACTAATAATGAAACACTCAAACACACATTATATGTCAACTATTTTTTTCTGAGTTAATTTGGAAAAGAAAATAATTTAAAAGACGATCAATCTTCAAACGGAGTTGTAGAGAACATTATGGTAATCGTTCCGGAAACATCAACATTTCGTTTATACGGCTTTATAACCACCTCCCCTTTGAATTTATCCTTTTTAGGAAATACAATATACCCAGGTAACCACTTATCCATTTTTTTCATAAAATTTATACAGTTCAAATGCAAATTATTTATTTCGTATGCATCCTGTTTTTTATCGTACACTGCCGGAATTCCATTGACCATAAGTATCTTGCTTTTATCTTTAAAATATGATTTTCCGTTAGCCAGGATCTTAACAGTCAAAATTATTGTGTCAGCCGACTTCCCTTTTAAATTAATTTCCTTTGTTTTAAAACAATCCGTTAGATAATTAGTATAATTAAAAGGAAAGGGATAGCCCTCAACGACAGGAAATGGCTGAAACATATCCTCTTTGGAAACGCCTTTTTCCATTATTGAAAGAGGAATTTTCTGAAGATCATAATTGTCAAATCTTGAAATTACTCTGATATAGATCTCGCCTTCTTTTAATTTTGCAATTTTAATTGTGCCCCGAACTTGGTTTGTATCCGTTTGAGAGAATGACAAACATGATGCAAATAGAAATAAAATGATAAAATATTTTTGGATGGAAGCTTTCATGTATTTAACAATATGTTCTCTCGTCCACATTGGAACGACATTTTTATTTGTATTCTGATTATCGTTTAAAGATTCCTCTGCAGACGGAATGACAATTCTGAATTAAACATGTAGAATATTAAAAATTAAAATACGCTTTCAAATCTTCAACATTAGTAAATTTCTGATCCACTCTGTTCATGATCAGATCTTTTGCGCCATCACTTCCGGAAATTGAACCAAACTGTTCCGGTTTCAGCCAATACAAAACCCCGTCTTCAACTGTCCACAACATATTTTTTGAGGTGGGATCAAAAGAAAAGTTCGTTAAAGGATTGCGGGAATAGGTAAATAAAC
This sequence comes from Bacteroidota bacterium, assembly GCA_947476185.1. Lineage (GTDB taxonomy): Bacteria > Bacteroidota > Bacteroidia > 2-12-FULL-35-15 > 2-12-FULL-35-15 > 2-12-FULL-35-15. Next base: position 2,749 of record CANJPX010000060.1, on the reverse strand, counting down.
CATTCCGTTGTTTGTCAACTAAATAAACATCATAACATCTTAAATTATTCTTCTGTTCATTTTTGATATTAGCAGTACATAAAACTCCTTTTGGATATGTTCTTGCACAATCAGAATTATAAACACCAAAGCTATTTACAGAAAACATGCGCAACACTTTTTCATTGCTATCCATGCTATTATAATAATTGGCAATTTGTTCTTCTCTTTTCCTAATCAATTCTTTTTGTTCCGTTTCATATTTCGTCATTTTCGCCTGAAAAGCTTCTTCTACCCTAGCTTCCTCAGCCAAACGTTTATCTAAAGTTGTTTTGTACTTATTAAATTTTTCCTGAAAAACAGCCAAAGCAGTTTCATAATTCTTACCTTCATAAACAGGATAAACTATCAGTTCATATTTTTTGGCGCCTTTTTTTATTGTCAGATTATAATTCTCGCCATTTTTATTTCCTTCTTTAATTTTTGCTTCATCCCAAACAATATCATACATCGATTTATTGAAATTTGTATTTTCATCACCTACTTCAAATAATAAACCTTTGTAAACAAATAATTCAGGAAACTCTTTCGAATCAACCTCCAAACTAAATGTGTATTTTCCTTTTTTTACTTGTTCCGGTTTTTTAGGCTCATCAATTGGCTTTGGTAAAGCTGCCATCTCCACTTCTTTTTCTTTTTTGATCTCTAACTTTTTGTTTTCGATGGTCAGATATTCAGGTGTTTTTTCAATTTCTTTTTTATCAAACACTTTGATAGGATCTATAGGTTTCAATGCTTCAATAACTACTTTATCCTTACCCAGGCAGGACCAATTATTTGCCATTGTATCCAATTTATATAAATTATATTCTTTGCCTTTATAGTTAGATGCCATTTCAACATTGATCGGTTTTTCGGGAGCCATGTTCACGGCTTTGCCATTTTGATAGGCAAGTATTTCTATCATTCCGGCCGATTCAAACTGATACTTTACGCCTGCACTGTCATATGTCATAGGTATACCGGAAACAAAAAAATCAGCAGCATCATGAAACTCACGGTAGCGTAATTCTATTTCTCCTTTTAATATTTTTCCATTTTCATCTACAAATGCATTTTTAGAAATTGTAAGTTTCGAGCCTGATCCAATTTCCAATTTAGCACCTTTCTCTGCGGCTATTTTAAAAACGGCATAGGGAACATTTACTTCTTTTAATGGAGGATTGATACAGGGTTTTGATTCCTGCTCTTTGTAAAATGCCAGCAAAGCTAAGCTATCACTATTACTCAGCTTCACCTGATTTTCTGAAACAGATGACCTTTCTCCTTTTTTATTCTGATCTAAAAGAACAACTGTAGCAACAACGGCAATGGTAACAGCGATCACACCCGACAAGAACCAGGGCTTTTTGAACAACGGTTTTCCACCAATAGTTGCGCTATGCTTCAAAACCGAATCAAAGTTTTTTCGCTTTGCAATTTCTTCCGAGCTGATCTCCGGACGGTTTATGTTTATTTTCTTTTTCATTTGTTTGGTTGGCCACTTTAACCTCCCCAAAGGGAAGGCTCTAGCCCATTTAGTTTATTTTGGTTTATTTTACCCACATCTTATTCAATATAGGGAGTCAGAGAAGGGTGTTTATTTAATGATCTTTTTAAGTTTCTCAAGTATCCTGTATGTTTTCACTTTTGCATTATTCTCGGTAATTTCAAGGATCTCTCCTATTTCTTTAAATGAACGCTTCTCGAAAAAGCGCATCTCAATCATTTGCAATTCATCTTCCGGAAGTTCATTCCCAATAATATCAACAATCTTATCATGATATTTATCGACCTTCGTTTCTTCCATCTCCTCCATCATCCCATATACTCCAACAGAATCAATATTTACGGTCCGATGTAATTTTTGTGCACGGTATAAATTATTTACTTCGCTGGATGCGATCCTATATAACCAGGAAGAAAAAGGCACTCCCCGAAACTCATATTTATACAAATTTTCCATTGCTTTAATAAAAACTTGTTGTGTTGCATCAAATGCTTGTTCTTTGTCATCAGCACGCTGATAAATGTATCTGAATATCTGCTCATAATACTTATCATACAAGCCTGCAAACTTTGAAGGATCCATTTTGGCGGCCTCCACTATCGCCTGCTCAGAGGCCAAGTCGGTTTGTGTTGCATGATATTTTGATGTTTCAATCATATAGCATTTACTGTATTTCGTACTTATAACGCATTCTTTTAAAAAAGATACAGGTTATTTAATGTTTGATCATTTCAAGGAAAATTTGACCGGAAAATTGATCTTTACATCTACCAAAACTCCGTTGCATCTGCCCGGGATCCAGTCGGGCATCAATTTTATTAACCGAACTGCCTCATTTTCAAAATCACTATAAACGCCTTTCATTACATTAATATCATTAATTTTCCCATCCTTCAATACAACAAACGAACAAAATACAGTTCCAAACCGTTCCTCTTCAATTGCCTTTGCAGGATATTTCATGTGATGATTCATCCATTGAAACAAAGAATCTGTTCCTCCCCTGAATTCCGGCATCGAATCAACAAATGAATACACACTATCGTTATCAGACAATTTCACACAATTGCTTTTTTCGATTTTAATGGTGCCTCGCTTTTCATTTTCCTGTGCAAAACCAGAAAATGAGATCAATAAAAAACAAGTTATGAGTAGCTTCATGTTCTAAATCTAAACGTATAACGTAAAAGTAAGGAAAAGATACAGGTTAATAACATAGGT
>CANJPX010000059.1 GCA_947476185.1 Bacteroidota bacterium | reverse complement strand
TGCAGCCAATAAGTTTTTTAATGCTTCCTGATTATTCCCCTGCAAGGCATATATAGCGCCAATATTGTTAAATGAAGCTCCAACTCCTTTTTTGTCTTTTACCGATTCCCTGATCTTCAAAGCAGAAAAATGATATTTCAAGGCATCAACATAGTTGCCTTTTACAAAATAGATATTACCAATACAGTTATAAGAACCAGCAAGACCAATTTTATCTCCGATAGCCTCTCTTATTTTAACTGAGATCATTTGGTTATTCAAGGCTTCTGCATAGTTACCCAAAGAGAAACTAATAATACCTATATTATTATAGGAAGAAGCAATCCCTTTTTTGTCAGCGATCGATTCATAAATCTTCAATGCTTCAGAATAATTTTTAAGGGCTTCCTGATAATCTCCTTTATCTTCCGAAAAATAACCTAAATGGATATACGTTAAGGCTAATCCTTTTTTAAAATCTGCTTTTTGAGCCAATTCGAGTGCACTTTGCAAATAGCCTTTTGCCTTTTCATCATCTGCAAATTCGTATTCAAGGAACAGATCATTAAGAACATTTACTTTTGAAGTATCCGATCTTGAAGTATTAAGATTTTGTTTTAAGGAATCGATGGTGCTATCGGCCTTAGCAGGAGCAAATGCAGAAAAGAAAAATAAAACAATGAATGCACTTTTTTTCATAATCAGTAAAAGAAATATATAGTGGAATCGGTTTTATTCCCGATCAATATTTCCATAATTTTAACAAAGCTTCTTCGAATCTTGCCTTTGGTAAAAAGTTCCATTCTAAGTCAGAATTCATTGGTACCGGAGTATCCAAGCTTCCACAGCGTACAACAGGAGCATCCAGATTTTCAAAACACGCTTCATTTATAATGGAAGCAATTTCCCCGCCTATACCTCCTGTTAATGTATCTTCATGCAAAATAATTGCCTTTCCTGATCTCTTCACAGATTCAAGAATTGCATTTTTATCCAGAGGAACAAGTGTTCTCAGGTCGATAAGGTCCGCCTTTATATCTGGATATTTATCTAATATCTCCATCGCCCAATGCACACCTAATCCATAAGTAACAATTGTCAGATCATTCCCTTCGCGCACCAAACGTGCCTTCCCGAATGGAATTGTATAATAATCATCGGATATTTCTTCCGTGATACTTCTGTATAATCCTTTATGCTCAAAGAACATTACGGGATTAGGATCTTCAAATGCGGTTAAAAGCAATCCTTTTGCATCAGAAGCAAAAGCAGGATAGGCAATTTTTAATCCGGGAGTATGAAAGAACCAGGCCTCATTACTTTGAGAATGAAAAGGTCCTGCAGCACCACCGGCTCCTGTTGGCATTCGAACAACCACATCTGCATTTTGTCCCCACCGGTAATGCGACTTAGCAAGATTGTTTACAATCTGATTGAACCCTTCAGTCACAAAATCAGCAAACTGCATTTCCACCATTGCTTTCATTCCATTGATTGACAAACCAAAACCAGAACCCACAATAGCCGCTTCACACAAAGGAGTGTTACGTACTCTTTTTTTTCCAAACTCTTCTACAAAGCCTTCCGTAATTTTAAACACACCACCATAATCAGCAATATCCTGTCCCATTAATACTAAATCCGGATGTTTACGCATGGCTGATCTTAAACCGTCAGATATAGCGTCAATAAAACGTTTGTTGGTTTTATTACCTTGTGGAATTGTTTCAACCAATTCGAAAGGCATATACATATCCCTTAGTTCTAATTCAGTATCAGGAGTAGGAATTGTTTCGGCATACGCCAGTTCTAAACCTTCTTCAATTTCTTTTTTTATTTCTGAACGGAATACTTCCATCATTTTTTCATCCAGTACACCTTCCTCCAATAAATATTTTTCAAAATTATTAAGCGGATCTTTTTTACCCCAGATCTCCAATAGATCCTTTGGCAGATACTTTGTACCCGAAGCCTCCTCATGTCCACGCATTCTAAAGGTCATTAACTCCAATAGAATCGGACGGGGATTTTTACGCATCGATTCTGCTAATCTCCTGACAGTATCATAAACCTCCAGTATATTGTTACCGTCTACTTGTATCGCCTCCATTCCGTAACCGATACCCTTATCGATAAACTGTTTACAACGGAATTGTTCCTGACTTGGAGTAGATAAACCATAGCCATTATTTTCGATCGCAAAGATCACAGGAAGATCCCAAACGGCTGCTACGTTCAATGATTCATGAAAATCACCCTCACTGGCACCGCCATCACCTGAGAAAACAAGTGTGACCTTTTTATTTTCTTTTAATAAATCACCTAATGCAATGCCGTCTGCCAAGCCCAATTGAGGACCCAGATGAGATATCATTCCAATAATTTTAAATTCCTGAGTACCGAAGTGAAATGAACGATCACGTCCTTTAGTGAATCCACTCGGCTTCCCCTGAAACTGAGAAAACAAACGATTCAAAGGAATGTTTCTACTGGTGAAAACTCCTAAGTTGCGATGCATCGGCAAAATATACTCCTCTTTATCCAAGGCCATTGCTGCACCAACAGAGCCAGCTTCCTGACCAATCCCGCTGAACCATTTAGAGATCTTACCCTGACGGAGAAGGATCAACATTTTTTCCTCTATCATCCGGGGTTTCAAAACACCTTTATACAATGAAATTAATGTATCGTCATTGTATTTTTTTCTATCGTAACGTATTGGTGTTTCAGCTGTGATCATAAAAGAGACATTGGTTAATAAAGGGCAAAAATATTAAAAATATGCATGCTTAAAGGAGAATAATTTTGTAATTTTGTTAATAGGAAAAGTAAATTTCCTTTGAAATCATGACCCAGGAAGTATTAGTATATATTCTTTTAGCCTTAGCAAGCGCTTACGTTGGATACCGTGTTTATAAAAGTGTCAAGAAAAAGCAGGCATGTGGAAAATGTGTGCTGATGGAAGCTGCACAAAAAGTAAAATAATCTCATTCTCTTTTATGAATAGCTTTATCAATAAGATCGACCGATTAGGCTATTTTCTCGAACAAAAAATCGGACTCTTTTTTACAAGTTTATTACTTGCCTGCGCGTTGCTTATGATCGCAATGATCTATGTAGCACCTAATTTTGAAATGCTTTATCATGGCGAGTTCTTTTCAAGATTATCCTTGGATCCATTTAACCTATCCGATCCTAATCCTGTAAGATACCGGATATTAGGACCCCTTATTGGATTCATCACCCATTTAAAAGGACCATTATTTGTTTATGTTCCTCTGATTTTCGCAATATTATTTCTTGCTGCTGTCTACAGTCATTATCGTCAAAATAAATTCACAGTTACCGAGGCATTTATTTTTGTAGGGATCATCAGTTTTTCTTGCACCATTCTAATTGCCATAAAAGCTGCTGGATATACTGATACTATAACTTATTATTTTTTATTTCTCGCATTTATAAAAATAAAAAAAGAAGGACTTTCTGCTATATATTTTGGTTTAGCAATGTTAAATCATGAGTGCAGCCTCTTTTTATTACCGGGCTTGGTTATTTACTACAATTACAAAACAGACAAAAATATATTCGCATTGAACAAGATCATTCTTTATTATCTGCTTGCACTTATTCCTTTCTTTATATACAGATATTACATTTCAAACAATGCCATTGTAGATTTTTCTCTGAAGTTCTATTTTTCAAAAGATACAATCGAACATAATTTCATGGTGATCCTCCCGCTTATTCCTGCAGGATTATTTTTCGCCTTCAAATTATTTTGGATTTATCCAACATTAGTGATCATTGAAAACGTTAAAACAAGATCCTATAGATCAACAGTAGTAATATTGGCAATAATAATTCCTGTAATTGTTCAATTGATCATTGCATATGATGTAACCCGAATGCTGTGCCTGTTATTTCCGGCAATATTGATCAGTGCTGAAATATATAGAGAGAGAAAGGGAACGGAGAAATTTACAAGAATAGGATTATGGTTATTGTTATTGAATTTTCTGGTGTTGCAATATTTTGTAAGTAGCTACTCCATACATCCTTTGCTACCATTTTTTATGGAGTGATCTACCAGCTGAATAATTCTCTGATCATTATTTTCCCCCAAGGATTTTTCCCGAAATCTTTTTCCAATTTGGCCCTTAATTCAGCAGGTGTATAAATTTTCTTTTTACCTTTTTTAAAAAGTAATGTTTCTGTATCAGGTTTAGAAATCTCTATGCTTTTGGCAAAATAGATCACGCCACCATCTTCTGTTGCTAATCCGAGAATGGCGCCGGGGAGCCCGCAAAAACTTTCAGGACCAACACTTGAAATTATGTCATCAGTATACCATGCATAGATACGCGTGCTGTCGTTCATTTCCCAAATTGCTTTCCTGCAATTATAGCCACTGATCATTCGTTTGCTTTCTGTGACCTTCCATTCACGTTTCTTCACTGTATCCAAAACGTACAAATCTTCTCCCCACACGCTTTTTATCGACAAAGTTGAATTCTCTTTAAAATTCTGGTAAACGATATTTTTGCTGGTAGCCCAACTCATTTTTTCCTTGAGATCGCTTTCCTGAGGCTTGAATAAAGATAAAGAATCGTTGAAATACAATTCAAAAACATCCACCTTGTTCTTATCCTCCTCTTTCAGCCAATCCTTTACATCGTCCTCTTTGAACTTTTTATACAAGTTGGTTTTGCGTTCAAAAACAATTTTCCCATATGATAATTGCGCGAAAAGCTCATTACCAAATGAAAAAACAATACTCAACAGTAAAACCGATCTAATAATTGTCCTCATTATCTTTTGTCTTTGTGCTATTGAATTTGTAAGTCAGTTTTAACAGAAAATACCGCGAAATAATATTGGTTTTATTATCCGTAATAACGTTATCCTGTATCGATCTTACATTGCTGATGTTTTGATTCAGGATATCATTACCCATCAACATTAAAATTAGATTTTCATTTTTCAAAAATGATTTGCTGATACTGGCGTTCCAAACAAGATAGTTGAGATTATACCCTTCCGCTCTGCGGCTACTCATAGTATATTTTGCATCCGTTTCGATCAATATTTTTAATGGCAATTTTAATCTGAAAGTAGCGTTGAATGTTTGATCATAATAAGGCTTATTTGAAGCAATGCTAAGGGAGGAAGAGGGTGCATTGTAATCGTAATTATAGCCAAATGAAAAAGCCAATGTATCAATATCAATATCCATACTCAAACCGGCACTATAGTTAAAAGTCTTTGTAATATTTTTCTGCAAATTAATATAGCTTGAATAATTATTATAGTAGAAATTCAGATTTGGCTGCAGAGTCAATTGTTTCGAAAAAAAAGGAATCCCGCCGCCAATATATCCATTTGCATTATAATTTCCGTTCACATTCAATGTCTGAGTTACGGATCTGCCAAGGCTATCATAAGTAACTGAATTAGCAAAATCATTATTGACATTTGAATAATTAAGGCTCATCCAAACGTATTTTCCGCTGATCGGCTTATATGAATTAATGGAAGAAGAAAAATTATTACTGAATGTTGGAATTAGATTCGGATTACCTAAAACGATCTGATTCGGATTACTGTTATCAGGAATTGGTTGCAGCTGGTTTATACTTGGTTGAGAAGTGGTTGATGTATATTTGAAATTAAACCGAGTACCCTGACTGAACCTATACATGTAGCCCAAAAATGGCAACACATTATTTACCGACTGCTTCACAGTTTGATCAGTAATAATGTTGGTATTTGAAATATCTATATTGCGAAGACGGGCACCGAAATTAAAAGAATGTTTTTTTGATTCATAAATAAATTTCAAGCCAAAACGATTTGACATTTTCACATTTTCAAAATCATTTGTCAACGTTGAATCATAGGCAGAATATTCGCCATTAATAAAATCCTGAGCTTTTTTACTTTGTTTGGAAACATTATAACCAAAATTATAATCGAATTCCAATTTGATCTTTTTGGTCAAAGGTTCGGTATAAACAGCAGAAGCAGTGTGTGCTGAAGAATGCCCAAAATTTGTCTTTTTTTGATCGATACTTATAATACTATCATTCGATCCTGCCGAATTATAAAAAGCATTATTTGATTTCAAAAGACCTTCAGAGCTGTTATCGCTCAGTGTTATATTATAATTTAATCGTAATATAACACTGAGCGATAACAGCTCAGTGTTATATTATAATTTAATCGTAATAACCTATCGTTTTTTTTGAACTTACGGCTTAATTTTAAAGTCGTATTGACATCATACCCTTTGGCATCATTGGTATTCCTAACAATGGTTTGTCGTTTCAAGGTATCTTCTGTAGTAAGAAAATCAGTGATCTGATAATTGTTTTGTTTCGAGCTTTTCAAAATAAATTTTGGCTCAATTTCTAATTCCGTGAGGGAATCGAGTGTTTGAGTCAATTTAAAATTGATTGCATGCCCTTCTGACCTTTGGAAATTCTCGCTTCGATTATCTGTAACATAATTAGTATCGCTCAAAAAATACTGTGACCTTGTTGACGCACTCGCTTTCAACTGATTATTATTATAGGTATAGTTGACACCTAATTTTGATTTCTTACCAATTTTATCGACATAATAAAACCCAGATTTGAAAGTTTGAGGGACACCACTATTTTGGTCATTTGAGCTCCAAAACATATCACCTTCCTCATTCGACTGCATATTCATTTCATTGTCAAGCCCATATTTATACATTTCGCCCCATCCAAAACTAGAGCGGGGTGTATTACTTGCCAATGCAAAAACGGATACTTTCAGAGATTTTCTGAACTTATTTGCTAAAAGTTCACCTTCATGGAATTTCTGGAAATCGCTAGCTCCCGATACTTTTCCGAAATAGCCTTTTTTTGCATCTTCCTTCAACTTCAAGTTCATGACCTGAGTCGTTTCAGCTTCTCCATCTGCAGCATTTTCGTTCTTTTTTTCATACACCTGAACCGATTCTACACCGGCAGCAGCTAAATTTTTCGTTGCTACTGTGGGGTCACTGCCAAAGAACTCATCACCATCAACCAAAACCTGGCTCACTTCCTTACCCTGAGAGGTGATCTTCCCTTGGGCGTCAACCTTAATTCCGGGAAGTTTTTTTAATAAGTCCTCAACAGTGGCATTCGGCTTAACCTTAAACGAATCTGCCGTATAAATCAAGGTATCACCCTTATAGTAAACAGGGTCTTTAAAAGCGTAAATGACCACTTCCTTCAATTGCTGACTTTTGGGAGGTAATACAATTTTTCCAAAATCGAATTGGTAATTACTAGGACTACCGAAAACATAAAAAACCTTTTCGGAAAATTTAGAATCAGAAACGATTACTTGCAGGGTGTCAATGGAAAGGTTCTCTAATTTAAAAAAACCATTTGCATCCGTTCTTGTATGAGCAACAAGGACAGAATCTTTTATTCGTACCGCCATCGCAACGGCATTTTTCATTGGAACTTTGGAAACAGTATCAAGCACATTTCCGGAAATTGTCATTTTCTGGGAAAAGGACTGAAGGGTTATAAAAACAAATAGCAAAAGAAGGCTATGGCGCATATTTTAAATTATTCGCTAAAAGTAATAATGCATTTTGACAAACAAGAAATAACTAACAATTTTTAACGAAGAAGATTCGGCACATTATGCAAACTGAAAAGATAAAAAAGAGGAAATAGGGAAGAACTTAGGGAAAAGTAAGGCAAAAAAAAAGAGTACCGATGCTCGGAACTCTTTTTTTTAATTCTTGCAAAAAGAAAATTATTTCTTTTTACCTTTTGGAGCTTTAGCAGCAGCAGCAGTAGAATCAGCGATTCTAGTAACTTCAGCAGCAGCAGCAGCTTCTTTCTCAGCATTTGCAACTGAATCAGCAGCTTTAGTAGCAGCTTCAGCAGCAGCAACACCTTCATTGTAAAGATTCGTAGAATCAGTGATTTTTTGCTCAGCAGCTTTTTTTTCTGCTTCACTTGGTCCGCAAGCAACGAATGTAAACATACTTGCTACGGCAACTAATGTAAATAATTTTTTCATTTTGTTTTGTTTGTGATTTTAATTAAAATTTCGGCAAATATATATTAAATTTAGTATACCAAACAAATATTTTCTTTTTTTTTATTTTTATTCCTTTCAAAACTGACATTTGGGACTAAAAAATCGTAAAAACATATCTTATTAATATTTATTAGATTTGTACCCTATGCAGAATTGGGCCTCCAACATTATTTCTTTAAGCAAAAAGTTAGGTCTTCTATTTTGCCTGTACACGATTTGCCGCCTTCTGTTTTATTGGTTTAACCATACTTATTTTTCTGACCTGAGCATCGGACAACTAATGGTTATTGCATTCTTAGGATTAAAATTTGACCTTTCTGTGATCATTCTTTCAAATAGTTTGTTCATCCTTCTATACATCCTACCCTTTTCATTCAGAGAAAAACGATTCTACAGGATCACACTTTTATGGTTATTTGTCATTATCAATAGCTTTGCTATTTTAGCTAATTGTGTTGATCTGATCTACTTTCAATTCACATTAAAGCGAACCACTGCCGATGTATTTAACTTTTTCGGAGGAAAGATAGGTAACGACTTTGGGCGTTTGTTACCCCTGTTCATAAAAGAATATTGGTATATCTTCTTGATCTGGGCCTCATTCACATTTTCAATTTATTATTTTTATAAAAAATTAGACAAGAACAGCCCTTCAACCTGGAATTACAATTTATATCCGAGCCAATTCCTTATTTTTTTTATCGCTATACCTTTATTTGTTTTGGGCTACAGAGGAGGTTTTCAATTAAAGCCAATAACTGCAGCGGATGCTGGAAAACACACGAATGTAAAATACATACCTCTGGTTTTAAATACACCCTTCAGCATCCTAAAAACAATTGATCTGGAAACAATAGTACCAAGTATTTTCTTTTCGGATAAAAATGAACTTAAGAACATTTATGACCCACACCACAAAGCAGGAACCGGTGAATTTAAAAAGCTGAACGTTTTTGTTATCGCACTAGAAAGCTTTTCAAAAGAATACATTGGCGCCATCAATGGAAGAAAAGATAGCTTCACCCCTTTTCTTGATTCATTGATTGGAGAAAGTCTAACCTTCGTAAATGCTTTTGCTAACGGCAAAACATCCATCCAAGGCATTCCTGCTATTGTCGCGAGTATCCCCACTTGGATGAACGAGCCGTATATTTCATCTCCCTACGGCGATGATCAGATCAACAGCTTGGCCAATTTGCTTAAACAGCAGGGCTACTATACGGCCTTTTTTCATGGAGGAACAAACGGAACAATGGGATTTGATGGATTCGCAAGGATTGCCGGGTATGATAATTATTATGGCAGAACAGAATATAACAATGAGAATGATTATGACGGTAATTGGGGGATTTGGGACGAAGAGTTTCTTCAATATACAGCCAAAACCATGGATCAAAAGAAACAACCCTTTTTTGCAACGCTCTTTACACTTACATCACATCACCCTTATCCTGTTCCGGAAAAATACAATGGTAAGTTTAAAGAAGGTTATTTGCCCATTGAAAGATCTATTTCCTACAGCGACTATTCATTACGCAAGTTCTTTGAAACAGCCAAACATATGGCCTGGTTCAAAAACACCCTATTTGTAATGACAGCAGACCATACAGGTATTTCAGGTGACCCATTTTACCAGAATAAGGTAGGAAATAATACCGTACCTATCATCTACTACTTGCCGGGAGGCGACTTGAAAAAGATCGACTCAAGCACAACACAACAGATTGATATACAGCCATCTATACTCGACTACATCAACTATCCATCCGCCTATTTTTCATTTGGGAACAGTGTTTTTGACAGTACGGCACAACGATACGCTTTGGTATTTAATAGCAATACCTACCAGATAGTAGAAAATAATTACTCCCTGGAATTTGATGGTGAAAAGGCTACTGAGTTATATGACTTTAAAAATGATAGTTTGTTGGAGCATAATCTTATTATTAAGAAACGTGAACTAGCAAAGCTGATGGAAAGAAAAACAAAAGCCATCATTCAAACATACCAGCAAAGTCTGATCAATAACCTCATGCATTGAAGTTGTAATGTCGAAAAAAAGTATTTGTTTTATAGTGAATCCCGTTTCGGGAATTGGTCGCCAAAAAGTGATCGAGAAACTTATTGACGAACAACTCGACCGTACACTTTTCGATTATGAAATCGCTTATACAAAAGCTGCAAAACATGCTATTCAGTTATCAACTGAGGCTGCCTCACGAAAAATTGATATTGTTGTTGCCGTTGGTGGCGACGGCTCCGTAAATGAGACCGCCAAAGGATTACTGAATACAAATTCAGCCATGGCAATAATTCCTACCGGCTCCGGCAATGGCTTAGCTCGCCACCTTAACATCCCATTAAATCTGAAAAAGGCCATGCTGGTCATCAATAAGGGTAAACAAACCGCAATTGACACTGTTCAGATGAACGAAGAAAAATTTGTCAATGTTGCAGGTATCGGTTTTGATGCGCATATTGGTTGGGAATTTGCCAAATTCGGAAAACGAGGCTTCTCTTCTTATCTCAAAGTGATCAGTAGGGAATTTCCTAGGTATAAAGCTCAAGACTTCGAATTGATTATTGATGGAAACAGCGTTACAAAGAACGCCTACCTGATCAGCTTCGCAAACGGTTCTCAATGGGGAAACAACGCACATATTGCTCCTACAGCCGATATTTCTGATGGCTTGCTGGATATTGCCATTTTAAAAGATTTTAAGTTTACCAATGCGCTTTCTATCGGATATCGCTTGTTTAAGCGAACAATTCACCAATCCGCTTTCCTGGAAACCATCAAAGTAAAAGAGGTAATTGTAAGGCAACAAGGCACCATCGCGCATATTGACGGAGAACCAATTGAGATCGGTAAGGAATTAAAAATTAAAATAAATCCCTTATCTTTAAAAGTAATAATACCTTAAATTAATACGTACTATTCATTAAGAAGCATCCGCAAAAAAACAATATTTAACATGGCAAAAAAAAATTCTACTGACGGATTTGTATTTTCAACGAATAAAGATTTTCAATTTAACAGTGACGACGATACTCCAATGGAATCGTTGCCACCACAGCAACAAAATCTGAAGATTTTTCTTGACCGCATAAGCGGAGGAAAATTAGTTTCCAGAATAAGCGGATTTGTTGGAAATGATGCCGATCTGGAAAAACTCGGGAAAACATTAAAGCAAAAATGTGGGGTTGGAGGAAGCGTAAAGGATGAAGAAATTCTGTTGCAAGGTGATCATAGGGATAAAGTATTGAAACTGCTTACCGATATGAATTATAAAGCCAAAAAAGCAGGAGGATAATTGTGTAGTAAATGTATTGTCCTCAAACGAAAAAAAATTGTTTAGCAGATGCTTCTAAATAAACCAAAATAAATGCGCTTTTCTTTAACCGCCTTATTCCTCTCCATTTGTTTCCTTGTACAAGGACAAGTTGATTCATCTCACATCATAAAAGTTCATTTCCTTTATGGCTCTAAACCGGAAAGGAAATTCAAAGACAGCGAAAAGAAATATTTTGGCGGTATGCATGGTGGTCATGTTTCAATACAAGTTGATAGTGTTGATTACGGATTTTCTCCCTGTGGAAAAGTGCATATTTTTTCTCACCGCAATAATCATCATTGTGAATTTAAATCTAAACACACCCCCAACCAAAATGTGTATCCGAAAGGATGTAAAGTTGTAACATTTTTTATCCCGTTAACAGAAGAACAATACAAAGAGATCAATAAAATAGAAAACGATTATTGCAGCAATGTGCCTTACGATTATGCGTTTTTCGGGATGCGCTGTGCAGCATCCGCACAGGATGTATTGGGACAAATAGGAATTGTGGAAAAGCGAAAACGTTTAAGAAATATTTATTCGACTTTTTATCCAAAAAAATTAAGAAAAAGGATGTTTAAGCTTGCTGCTGAAAAAAAGTACACCTTTGAAACGCAAAATGGCAAAGTGACCAGGAAATGGGAAAAAGATTAATTCGCAAATACTTTGAGTGTATTCCTGTTTCCTATTTTGTATTTTTTGTGAGTGATTGCTTTCATTGTCAATCCCAAAACAATCAATGAACCACCGGCAACAACTGCACGGTTTTCAACAACAGTAGGACGATTAGCGATTAAATTATTTCCGGTATCTAAAAGGATAAATCCCAAGCCACACCATATAAATACATGCGAAAAACTTTTTGTTAGAAAATTACCTCTTTCAATATAAACAACATCGATCATTTTCAAAGGGATTTCCATACCTTTTACTGCAATTGTAGAATCGGTGATCAAAAGAATTTCTCCGTTATATCTTTTTTTAAAGTCGTGCAGCCGGAAAGTAATAATATCTCCCTCACAAAAGCGGATGCGTTTGAATCCAAAAACTTTATAGTTATCGAGTACCAAGGTATTCTGCCCTTCACAAATAAATGTTGAAAGTAAAATCGGGAGCAATAAAATAAAAATATTTCTTGCTAACATTTTGTAAGGATTAAAAACTTTTTTGAGCAGATACTATTTTACAAGGATCTTATTTTTAGCCAACACCTCTGTATAAAGTTTCTCATACATCGGTAATATTTTAGCGATATCAAATTTCTTTGCCTGTTCATAGGCATTGATTTTAAACTGATTCAACGTTGCGTCATCTTTCAAAATATGAATAGCATTTTTTGCCATGTCTTCAATATCACCCACATTACTCATATAACCACTGAATCCATTTTTATTGACCTCAGACAAACCACCGGAATTAGTTGATATCACAGGCACTTTGCTTGCCATGGCTTCTAATGCTGCTAAACCAAAACTTTCTGTTTCAGATGGCAACAAGAAAAGATCCGCGATGGATAATACTTGTTCAGGATTCACAATTTTCCCCAATGACTTGATATCTTCACAGGTATTCAGCTCTCTGCAAAGCTTTTCAATATTTCCTCTTTCAGGACCATCACCCACGAGGATCAATTTTGCCGGCATTTTTTTTCTCACTACATCAAAAATTCTCAATACATCTTCCACACGTTTCACTTTTCTGAAATTGGAAACGTGGATCAATAAACGTTCTCCATTGGGAGCGTACATCTTTTTATGACATTGATTATTTTCTGATTTATGATCCTCCAGACAAATAAAATTGGGAATCACCTGAATATCCTTTTTCACATTCGGGAAATTCACATACGTATCTTCTTTCAAACTTTCGGAAACTGCTGTTACAGCATCACTTTCGTTGATCGCAAAAGTAATGACAGGTTCAAAGGAAGGATCTTTTCCAACCAAGGTAATATCCGTTCCATGCAGTGTGGTGATAAATGGAATATTTATTCCTTGCGATGCCAAAATTTGTTTTGCCATATAAGCCGCAGAGGCGTGTGGAATGGCATAATGTACATGCAACAGATCCAACTTTTCATATTTTACAACATCCACCAATTTGCTTGATAACACAAGTTCATAAGGCTGATATTCAAACAAAGGGTAATCAGAAACAGAAACTTCGTGATAAAATAAATTATCAGAAAAGAAATCCAACCGCACCGGCTGACTATAGGTTATAAAATGCACCTGATGTCCCTTTTCGGCCAATGCTTTCCCAAGCTCTGTTGCCACAACTCCACTACCACCAAATGTGGGATAACATACAATTCCTATTTTCATAATTCAAATTGCTAAAGTGTTTTGGTGTTTGTTTATGCTTTATCCTTCTGGTCACCATTATTTTAACACTACAAATTTAGCCATTTTAAAACTAATTCCCCGACCAAAATATGCTTTGTCAAATTATAATGGAAGGAAGAACCTTTTCGATTAAAATAAAAAATGTAGCAGTACCCTGAATGGAAAAACCATGTGAAAGAAAAAATTATTTCAAAATGTCAGGTATACCATTTGACCATAAAACCTTTATATTTGCAATAACATGAGTCAAAAGCGTATCCTATTAGTAGAAGATGAGGAAAACCTCCTAAAGACCATTCAGTTAAATCTGGAACTGGAAGGATACCTTGTTTCAACTGCCACAACCGGCATAGATGCACTAAAGGAATTTCACAAAGAAAACTTTAACCTCATACTGCTGGATGTGATGTTACCTGAAATGAATGGTTTTGATGTTTGTGAGTTGATACGCAAAGAAAATACCGAAGTCCCGATCCTATTCTTAACAGCTAAAGGCTCCAGTGCAGATAAAATTCAAGGGTTAAAATTAGGAGCAGATGATTATCTGACAAAGCCATTTAATTTGGAAGAATTACTTCTTCGGGTTCAGATCTTGGTCAAACGGGGAAGCCAACAAAAAGAGACAGAAAAGTCATTGGAAACTTATTCTTTTGGAAACAATACGATCAATTTTGTTACCTATGAAATTACGGGGGTAAATGGCAAAGCAGAAATCACAAAAAGGGAAATTGCACTTTTAAAATTACTCATCGAACGCAAAGGAGAAGTTATTTCACGAGAAGAAATTCTGGATTCTGTTTGGGGTAAATATGCTTACCCTTCCTCACGTACAATTGATAATTATATTCTTGCTTTTAGAAAGCATTTTGAAATAAATCAGCGGGAACCAATCCATTTTCATTCTATAAGAGGTGTTGGTTATAAGTTTACGGAGTAATACTAAACTTAAAATTATTTACTTTGCTCCTGCTTAACCGGAGCTTTACCCTCCTCCCCTTTCTCCAAAACCTCAACGATCACATACATCACCAACAAGATCAACAAAATGACAATGAACACTTTTTTGTTTTTATACAAAGGTGTTTTGTACAAGGGTTTTGTAGCTGATTGATAATTATAGATCAGTTTATTAAAATCCTTGTGTTTATTGATCTGCTCATCTTGCAGATCCGGTTTATCGATATTGAATTTTAACTTTGACATTATTTTTTGCTCAATATTTTTTTTAATTTATCTAAAATACGATACACTTTTACCTTTGCATTATTTTCTGTTACCCCAACTATTACAGCTACTTCCGCAAAAGAATGCTTTTCAAAAAACCGTAACTCTATAAGTTGTATCTCCAAAGCATCCATCCGTTTTAAGGCATTCATCATTTGTTTTAATCCTTCTGTATTTTCTTCTATTTCAACTTCCTGCGCTATTTGAATAACACCATTTTTATCAAGACTCACTACTCTTTCAGCATTGTTTTTCCGAAAATACATATTGATCTCATTAAAAGCGATCCTGAAAAGCCAAGCAGAAAAAGGGACACCTTTAAATTCATACTTTTTAATATTGATTAAGGCTTTCAAAAAAACCTGAGAAGTGATATCCGCTGTCAGCTCTTCATTGTCTGTTCTTCTATGAATGAACACAAAAATCGGTTTATAATACCTGTCATAAAGCACAGCAAAACAAGCAGGATCTTCCTTTGCAGCTTCTATTTGCTGCAATTCCTGTTTGATTTCGGTATCAGATTTATGATTTGCGTTCACCGTCTACAATTAATTTAGTTTAATAATGCGGCACTTGTAGGAAAGATACATTTAAAGAAATAAAAATTATCTGTTACAGATCCCTTTAAAAGCACAATACTCACAATTGTCACTATCATTTGTTTGGGTAAAACGTAATTCAGTATCAAATATTTCAGACAGTAATTGTCGTAATTGTATTTCGAATTCAGAAAGAACAGAGACATCAAGATTCGTTGAATCCTTCACTTTTACAGTCTTTAAGCCTGCACTTAATTCACGGAATGTGATGATCCCTGAAACAATATTCTCTTTTATTTCAGGATTCATTTTCTGATACAGCCAGGCATAGGTCAGCAATTGAAAACTTTTGGAGAGCGTTACATCCAAACGGATGGCTTCCCAATCATCAAACTTCAACTCTTTATTGTCGGCCAAACCTGTTTTATAATCAACAATACGGGTTAAACTACCAACCGTATCGATACGATCCGCTTTTCCTTTTATTTTAATATTTTGTGAACCAATCACAAAACTACTCTCCAGATCTTGTTCTAAGGCTTTGATAAGTATCGGTTGTCCTGATTTTTCAGATTTTTTAATCGACTCTATTTCGGATGCTAAAAAATTATTAATGAATTTAAGAGCCACTTTAAAGGTCAACAGGTTCTTCCCGTAACTCACTTCTGTTTCACTATACTGTTTCTTAAACAAAGCAAGCGTTGTTGAGTCCACCAGCTTTTTCATTTCCTGTATATCAACTACTTGAATTTTCTTCCCGACAAATGGTTTATAGAATGTTTCCAATACTTCATGGATAATATTTCCAAGCGTATCGGCACCGATGGTCTCTTCCACTTCGTCCACTTCACGTAAACCGGCTATCGCATGAAAATAAAACTGCAAAGAGCAATTGCGATAGATATTCAACAAAGAAGGAGAAAATCCATATTCCGCTTTTGCTTTTAACTTTTCAAGAATCAAAGGCGATTTTTCTATCACTATTTTATTATCAAAACCATTATTGATGACCGGGATGCTCACCAGCTTTTCTGTGATCGTTACATTGGGATTTACTTTTGGCAATTCATAGATCAGCTGAGTTAAAAATCTACTTTTTTCTCCGCTACCCAAAGCATCACTTTCTGTATTATACAATAAATAAATGTTTGTTGCCCGCTGTAACAAACGGTAGAAATGGTAAGAGAAAATGGAATCTTTGTCGCTGTAGGTTGGCAATCCAAAAACACGTTTCAGCTCAAACGGAATAAAAGAATTAACAGATTTTCCGGATGGAAGAATATCTTCATTACAAGAAAGCAAAATCACGTTTTCGAAATCAAGGGTCCGTGTTTCCAGCATTCCCATTACCTGCAAGCCCATCAAGGGCTCACCATAAAAAGGCAAAGTAGCAGTTCTTACAATTTGATTTACAATTCCTCGCAGAGTTTTCAGATCTGTGATTGATTCGGGATAAGTGCCCATCAACACCTGAATACGTTTAATGATCTTTGTAAATGCAAATAGATATTCCAATTCTAAACTCGCTTTGTTTTCATCCTTTTTATCCTGCTGAAGAACAATTCCGTTTTTTAATGTGTCAATTAAATAATGCATACATGCAATCGCATCAGTAGATGTTTCCCACTGTTTAAAAACAGGATGCAACACTTCAAATTCTTTATCACAATTAAATTCAGAAAAAATGGAAGCCAACATTTTCACATTTGCAAAAACAATATTTCTTTCCTGTATTGCTTGTAAAACAGGGCGTATTGAATATTCTTTTGAAACAGTGATCAAGGACGTTGCGGTATAGGCATGACTCAAAAACTTAACAATATCACTATGATAAAAACTGTAGTTCGATTTGCCTTTCGCGAATTTTGATCCGTTCTCATGCATGGCAAAAACAATATCAAAATAACCGGCAACGGGAGTAAATTTTAAAGGATACCCCATCGTAATGTTAATGTCCTTCAGGTTTTCGGGTAGCGAATGTAAAACAGGAAACAATAAATTTTCATCCGCCAAAACCAAAGCTGTTGCTTTGAGAGTGGTATCGGTCTTTTGAATTTCAGAAACAATACTGCCTGCCACCTTCGCTTGTGCGATATTCTTAGCCGCACCGATCACAGTTATGGTTTTCTTTTCGTTGGATAATAATGTTTCCTCGATGATAATATTTCTGTCATCGCTTGTAGCATCAGAAGAAACACCTTTAGAAAATTTCCCCGACTGCTGATATCTCCGGATAAACCTTCCTGCTTCCTGATTGACATTATTGATATAGTATGAATCGGTATCCCAGATGATCTGCGCCTTTCCGGAATTCAATAATTTCCTGATAATAATTTCCTCGGCTTTATTAAGCGCATTAAATCCGGCAAAAATAATTTTCTTCCAAGGATGTTTCGCCACTCTTTCTTCCACTTTATCTGCAACAATGCGGTACGCCAACCCTTGATATGCCTGATGTTGCGAAAGCAAACGATTCGAAAAATCAGTATAATATTCACCTAATAATTTCCAAAATTCAAGATATTGTTTTTGAAAATCGGTTAATGTTTCTTCACTATTCAAACTCCAAGCCTCCAACTCCTTAATATCCTTGAGGTTTCCGAATAATTGTTTTGAATCTACCAGATATCTATCGATCTCATTCAGATCGCTCAATAATATTTGTCCCCATTTGCTAAATTCATCAAACGTTTCAACATCTCTTTTACCGATATGCTTTACTGTTTCAAACAATTCAAATAAAAGGTTTGTCGAATCGGCTATCTCCAATTCAGCCAATAAGGCAACAAAATCTTCGGTGGCATATATTTCAGGACTCCAGAATGTTTTTTTTAGTTTGTTCGAGAAATGCGTCTTTAAAAATAAACCTGCTCTTCTATTGGGTAAAACAATGCACAGTTCACTAATATCGTCACCGTATTTTTCATGAAGGTAATCAACGGTCTTTTCGAGGAATGAGTGCATTTGAATTGAATTTCAAAAAAATTTATACAAAATGTAAATATAAAAATACTAATTGGTAATATTGATACGTTATTGACAAAAGGATAATATTATGAAAAAGGCGCTCATATTTCTGTTTTTGGCACAAGGATCATACTTGACGCCATTATTGTCACAAACAATTCCTGAAAAACCTGCAAGCGATGCCTGTCCAAACTGGAATAAAAAACAAGTTGCAAATAAAGCGGATTATTTCAGCTATTTAAGCAAACGTAATAAAGTCGCAGACAAAAGTGATTTCAATACGCCTAAATATCAAAATTTCAATGCTGTAAAAACAAGTTCTCCTGTTTCTTCAGGCAAGCAAAATGAGAATACTTTTGTTTCAGAAAAAACAAATGTTGAAAAATCAGAAGAGCCAATTGTGGTTTCTGATATTAAAAATGCTTCCAGCAGATCAGTTCGTGATACTTTAATTCATAAAGCAGATAAACCACAACCAGCAGAACAAAAAAAAGCAGAACCCGTTTCACCTACTAAACCAATTCTAGAAAAAGGAATTGCAGGGAGCGGTGAAGAAAAAAAAGTGGTCAAACAAAATAATAAGAAGACAAAACATCACAGAGAACATTGGTTTAAAAAGATCAGTTTCAGAAGAAAGACTGCAACAACTTGCCCTGACTTTTAAAAGATGGAAATAGCATATCCTCAATTTCGAAAATATCTGAACAACAGATCATACTTTAAGATCATTTCAGACAAAGAGTGGGAAGAGATCCAAATAATAGGAAGCAAAAATGTACTTCATCGTTATACAGTGAAAATAATGCCCGACAGGAATTTCCTGCATGATATGACTTTTGATTACAAAGAAAATTGGGTGGCGATAGGTGAAGAAGAATACAATCTCTTTCGTAAAAACTGCTAAAAAAAACACCTTGCTATTTTCTAACAAGGTGTTTTTTCATTTATAAAAATATTCAAATACTATTACCAAATTTCTGCTCTCTCCACTTTCGGACGGTACATTTTGTCGCCTTCTTTCACTCCGAATGCATCATAGAATTCCTGCATATTACTCATAGGACCATTTCCTCGAAAATTACCCGGTGAGTGAGGATTTGTCTGAACCATATTCTTCAAAAATTCAGGTCTCATAGTTCCTCTCCAACCTTGTGCCCATGCAATAAAGAAACGTTGCTCTGCGGTAAATCCATCGATCTTTGCAGGAACAGGTTTTCCTTCCATTGATTTTTTCAAGGCATAATAAGAAATTGTCAAGCCACCAAGATCAGCAATATTTTCACCTAGTGTAAGTTCACCTCTAACGTGCATGCTATCAATTGCAATGTATCCGTTGAACTGTTTCACTAACATATCTGTTTTTTTCTTGAAATTTGCTTTATCAGCTTCTGTCCACCAATTTTTCAAATTTCCATCCGCATCAAATTGTGCCCCTTCATCATCAAAACCATGTGTTAATTCGTGACCAATGATCGCACCCATCGCTCCGTAATTCACAGCATCATCAGCATCAGGATTAAAGAAAATAGGTTGCATGATTCCGGCAGGAAAAACGATCTCGTTCATAGATGGATTGTAGTAAGCATTGATCGTTGGAGGCGTCATCCCCCATTCAGTGCGATCAACAGGCTTTCCTAATTTAGCAACCATCTCTCTATATGAATACACATTTGCGCGCAAATAATTTTGAACATATGAATCGCGCTTAATATCTAAAGTTGAATAATCTTTCCATTTATCAGGATACCCCAATTTCAACATGATCTTATCCAATTTCAAATTCGCAGCTTTCTTTGTTTCTGCATTCATCCAATCACGGCTATCTATACGAACACGGTATGCAGCGATCAGATTTTTCACCATTTCTCCAACACGTTTTTTACTTTCCTGAGTGAAATATTTCTCAACAAAAACTTGTCCCAATGCATCACCCAATGAAGCATCAGTAGCTTCCAAAGAACGTTTCCAACGGGGTTTCAAAGCAGGAATACCTAAAAGGGTCTTGCCATAAAAATTGAAATGTTCGAGTACAAAATTATCGCTCAATTTACTTGCTGTCTGATCAATCAATCCCCAACGTAAATAAATTTTCCAATCATTGATGGACACTGATTTGATCGCTGAATTCAATGCTACGAAAAAATCCGGTTGAGCCACGATCACATCATTAACACCTTTGATCCCATTCGCATCAAAATATAAGGACCAATTAAAATTCGGAAACAGTTCCGCTAATTCTTTGATTGTTTTTTTGTTGTATTGCTTTTCAGGATCACGCATTTCAATTTTTGTCATTGAAGCCTTCGCCAAATTTGTTTCGATATCATAAACCACCTTCGCATTTTTTTCTGCTAGAGCTGGCTGATCACCCAAAAGAACAAACATATTCGCAATATGCTTTATATATGCTTTTTGGATCCCCAAGGTACGCTCATCCGTATTGGTATAATAATCTCTGTCAGGCAAAGAAATTCCGCCTTGTCCGAGTTGAGTAATTATTTCGTTACTGATCTTTGGATCCTGACCAATATATCCGCCAAACATAGCGCCAACTCCAATAGCATGAAGGTGAGCAATGGATTTGATCAGATCATCCGTTGTTTTGATATTTTCTATTTCAGCAAACTCAGCTTTTAAAGGAGAGATACCGTCTTTATTTAGTTTTACAGAATCATTTGCAACCGAATAAAAATCTCCGATCTTCTGTTCGTTACTTCCTAAAACTGCCGCCTTATTTTTTGAAGCCGCTTCTAAAATAATTTTCAGTTTTGCCTTGTTTTGTTTTTCAATTTCGTTAAAACTTCCCCAGCGACTTTCTTCTTGTGGAATAGGATTATTCTTGATCCAGCTGCCATTAACAAATTGGTAAAAATCATCTACCGGTTTTACTGACTTGTCAAAATTATTAAGGTTTATGACCTCAGCCTTAGGACCTTTAGAACCATCCTTTTTAGGATCGCCACCAAAGGAAGCAAAAATAACTGCCGATGCAAGAACTGAGATTGTAATTATCTTTTTCATGTTTTTTTTAGATTTGAGAACGAATTTACCCTAAATCATTAATATTACAAAATGATTTTGTTAAATGGTGAATTTTAGGGATAAATGGAGAGGGAAAGTTCAAAGTTAAATGTTGAAAAGTTCAAAGTTTAATATGAATTTTTAAAATGAAATCCGAATATCCACAAGCCAAACAAGGCATTTCAACATTGAATTATAATCTTGCTGACCTCAAACCAGCACAACTTTCTCATCTTCGATATAAACGAGCAAGCGCTCCGTAACGATGTATCCCATTTGGTTTAAAAGATCCGAATATCCGATTATCTGTTCTTTATGAGATTTCCGCTCTTCACCTGTTTTATAATCAATAATAACCGCCTGTTTACCGATTAAAACAACCCTATCAGGGCGATATAAATCTCCACTTGAAGTTACTATTTCAGCTTCATTTTTAATGACCAGGTTACTTTCGAAATAAGGAGCAAGGCCAGGGAGTTTTATAATTTTAGAAAGTGTAAACGTTAATAATTCTTTTTCTTCATCCGTGATAAGTCCTTCGGCACACATTGAACTCAAGGCAGGTAAAACATCTTCGGCAGTTTTGACTTTTGCCAACGCTGTATGAACCACAATACCGTAATCTTTTTTCACTTCAGCCATATTTGTATTCCAGATGCTTGGTGCTGCAGCACGCATTTTTACGCTCTCTCTCCATTTATTGGAATTAAATGTAGTAAGCTCGTAGTTCAAAGTTTCCTGTTTTTTGTTCGTATTTACATGTACTGATCCCTCACCAAAAGTGTAACAAGTTTTTCCTTCTTCCCATTCTCCTTTTGATTGATAATAAAATGCCAACATATCACTTACAGAAGAAAGATTTGCAGGATTTTTACCGGGCATACCTGACAGTACATACATGCGTTCTTCAGCCCGCGTAAATCCGACATATAAAACATTTAAATTATCCAAAAGAGATTTATTTTTCTCCTCATCATATAATTCGGCATATTGGGTTTCTTGCAAGTCTTTGTTTGTAGGAACTATGGCAGAAGGTAATTTTGGAAGTTTGTCATTATCAAGATCGATCCACAAATTCTTTTTTCCATTTTTTACTTCGCTATTCGAAAAAGGTAAGATCACAACAGGAAATTCCAATCCTTTTGATCGGTGAATGGTCATGATACTCACTGCATCCATCCCTTGTGGAATTACTAAGGATGACTTCTCTTTTTTCT
>CANJPX010000058.1 GCA_947476185.1 Bacteroidota bacterium | reverse complement strand
ATTGTCGGTACATTAGTAATCGGTTTTTTTATGGGTAAGTTTTTGAAGATTGAAAAGAAAACATCCTATTTGATTTCAGCAGGTACAGCCATTTGTGGTGGAAGTGCTATCGCGGCAATTTCTCCTGTAATTAAAGCAGATGAAAAACAAATATCAGTTGCTTTAGGAACTATT
Source organism: Bacteroidota bacterium (assembly GCA_947476185.1). GTDB lineage: Bacteria > Bacteroidota > Bacteroidia > 2-12-FULL-35-15 > 2-12-FULL-35-15 > 2-12-FULL-35-15. The sequence continues at coordinate 24,165 of CANJPX010000058.1, read as the reverse complement.
TTTATTTTAAATTCTATTGCATTGTTTTTATTCCCGATGATTGGCCATCATTTTAATTTATCGCAAACCCAATTTGGTATGTGGTGTGCCATCGCAATTCATGATACAAGTTCTGTAGTTGGGGCATCCAGTAAATATGGCCAGCAGGCATTGGAAATTGCGACAACAGTGAAGTTAGCAAGAGCATTATGGATAATCCCTGTAGCATTTCTATCAACTTTATTATTTAAAAATAAAAATAGTAAAGTAAGCATCCCCTACTTTATAGGGCTATTTTTACTTGCTATGATCGCAAACACATATATCCCGATTGTTCAAGAATATGGCAGTTATCTGGTTTCAGTTTCAAAAGCGGGTCTCACACTCACACTCTTTTTAATTGGTTGCGGATTATCACGAAAAGTTTTGCTGTCCGTTGGTATAAAACCTCTGTTTCAAGGCGTTGTTTTGTGGGCTATTATTTCTGTAGCAGCACTTTTCGTCATTGTGAATTTAGTTGTATAATAAAAAATATCGATTTTAAATGGTTGTTTTTATTAAATTGAATTTTGCAGCAGACAAATAAACTTCAAGCATTTTTATAATTTATTATTTGTTTTAATTACAGAAATATCTAAGTATGAAACTTGTTTGCAATTTTAATTCTTTTCTATCAAAAGCGCTGTTTGTTATTTTTTCTGTTTATTCAACTTCTAACCTGTTTTCTCAAAATGATTTATTGGCTAAATGTGAAATATTATGTCGTGCGAATAAATTCAAAGAGGCTATTTCTATTCTAGATAAAGTTGTTATAGATCCTGAAACGAAGAGAGACCCTATTGCGCTAAATTTAAGAGCATTTGCTTATTTACAATATTTTAAATCCGTTACTTCCTTTAATTCTTCCAAGATTAAACTGCTCGATAGTGCAATGAGTTCTGTCCTAAAGTCTGTTAGATTTGATGAGTGTGAGAATTATAAGTCAAGTAACATGGAGTTGTTAAAAGATGGCGCAGAATCATATAACAAGATTAGTTTAATATTACTGAGGGATTCTTTGAATAGTTCAAAGTCAAGAATGTGTTTTAATAATTATAAAAAATATACAATTATATACAATCCTGATTTTAATTTTAAAGATGTAGAGATTGAATATTATAACAGAAGAGCAAGCTGTTTTTTAGATTATTATTTAAAAAATGATACTATTAAAAAATATGCAGAGTATACAATATCTGCTTTGAATAGGGTGTTGGAATTAGATAATAAAAATGTGTTGGCAAATAACAACGTGTTAGTTTTTAGGACGCATATAAAACAGTTGGAAGATAAAGAAAAGGAAAGATTAATTGAATTTGAGAAACATAAAATACAAAATATATATAAGGAGAAGGTTGAGAAAAATGAACTGGAGATTGATTTATTAAATAAAAACAGAAAATTATATAATGCTGAATTTAAAAATCAAAAAGTTCAAAATCATAAAACTCGCAAAGAACTAGAATCAGTTTCTAAAGAAAAAGACTTTTACGAATTAGAGAATAAAAAGAATAAATATATTTTGAATTTGACTATGATCGTGCTGTTATTGGTGTTGTTTATTTTAGTTTATATATTTATAAATTTGCAGAAAAATAAGAAAGCAAAAAACATTATTTCTTCTCAAAATAAGTCACTTGAAATTCAGAAACTTTATATTGAACAAAAACAAAAACAGATGTTGGAAATTATTTCTTATGCCAAATACTTGCAAGAGGCCATATTGCCACCACAATCTTTTTTAAATAAACATATTCCTGAAAATTTTATAATCTTCAAACCAAAGGATATTGTTGCCGGTGATTTTTACTGGTCCGAAAAAGTTGATGATGTTTTTTTTATTGCAGTTGCTGATAGCACAGGTCATGGTGTTCCCGGAGCTTTGGTGTCAATTGTATGCAGTAATGCATTAAATAGAGCTGCCAAAGAATTTAAATTAATGAATACTGGTGACATATTAGATAAAGCGTCAGCACTTGTTGTTGAAACATTTGATAAAAATAGTAGTGAAGTAAAAGATGGGATGGATATATCTTTGTTAGCAATTGACTTTTTAAATAAAAAAATATGTTGGAGTGGTGCTAATAATCCACTTTGGTACATTCAGGATAGTCAATTAAAAGTTATTAAACCCAATAAGCAGCCTATCGGAAAGACAGATAAAATAGTTCCGTTTATAACTCATGAGATTGTTTATGAAGCGAATACTACGTTTTATTTATTCACCGATGGCTTTGCTGATCAGTTTGGTGGAGAGAAGGGTAAGAAATTTATGTATAAAAAATTTAGCGATTTGTTAGTGCTAAATAATAATCTGTCAGTTCAAGATCAAGCTGAAGTTATCTCATCTGTTTTTGAAGATTGGAAAGGGCAGCAGGAGCAAGTTGATGATGTGTGCGTGATTGGTCTTAAAATTTAAAGAACTGCAATTACTTACGATTAGTCTATAAAAGTCACCTTCCCGTTTTCTAGATCGTAATATGCTCCAACTATTTTAACTTTATTTTCTTTTACCAGTTGATTTATTACAACACTTTTATTTAAAATATCTGAAATTGTCATTCTTACATTATTTTTAGCAGTTTCCTCTATCATCATATCTTTGTTTTTGTTATTTATTATTGCAGGTTTTATTTGTTCAACCAATTGAGTTAAATATCCCAATTCAACATTTTCTATTGCTCCTTTAACAGCTCCACAATGCGCATGCCCCATTACTACAATCAGTTTTGTTCCTTTTAATTTTGTAGCAAATTCCATACTTCCCAGTATATTCTGATCTTCAATATTACCTGCATTCCTAGCAACAAAAATATTGCCAATTCCTTGATCAAAAATAATTTCGGGAGGCACTCTGCTATCAAGACAGGATAAAATCAAAGTGTGTGGATGTTGGTCTGTTTTTGTATTTTCTATTTGACTTTTGTAGTCAGTGTTTATGAATTTATTTTCAATAAATCGCTCATTACCTTTTTTTAATTCTAGAATGGCTTCTTCAGCCGTATTTATTGTTAGCCAAATATGGTTTTCTCTTTTGCTTTCCGTGTTTTTTTTATCACTTTCGCAAGCCGTAAAAAATAAAATTGTTGCTAAAAAAAGGACATTAATTTTTATGTTTTTCATTTTTTAAAGAAATATTATTTTATCGAATAAAATATATCTGGTGCGGTTGTTTTACATGCATAAAGATAGGTTATTTTAATCCGAACTTTAATAATAATTTCATTATGATAATTAGAATATTAAATTAGTTCTTGTATGGAATATTTATAAAAGTAATTTTAAATTACATGCTAAATTAAAATTATTTGTTTTATTCTATATTTTAAAAAAAACGTTTGAATCGTATTGACAGTTTTCTTTTTTTTTGTGTCTTTTTCTTGATAAATAGCACATGTATTAGTTTTTTAAAATTTCATTAAAAGTCCATCTAGGAAGAAAAAAAATGATATTTTTACTGTATTACAAGTTATTATTTTTACAAAAGCCTACGGATGTTCATTGTCATTAATTTGACTTTTCTGTCTTTATATACTTTATTAATTGTTACTTCCTATAATATAAATAATATTGACTCAAATCTTCAGATTTGAGTCATGTTCTTACTATTCCATCTTTAATGTTATTCAAAATTTTCTATATTTGGTTTCTAAATTTGAAACCGTGTTTTTTCTTTTATCCAAATTACTTGCATTTTTGATAAGTCCGATCATTTGGATTATTGTCTTGTTTTTTGTTTTTGTGTATTCAAAAAATGAAAGACGGAGGAAAAAGTGTTTTTTATGGGGTTTCGGATTACTTCTTTTTTTTTCAAATAGTTTTATTTTTGATGAATTTTCCCGTGCATGGGAAGTACCTGCAACACAATACGAAGATCTGAAAATTTATGATGTAGGGATTGTATTGGGTGGCATGAGCGTTTATGATGGAGATTTTGAACGTCCTCAATTCTATCGTGGCGTAGATCGTCTGTTGCAAACTGTTGAACTTTATAAGTTAGGATTAATAAAAAAAATAATTTTTACCGGAGGCTCTGGGCGGGTGCTTCACCCTGAAATGAAAGAGGGAGAGTATATCAAGCGATATATTTTGTTTATGGGTATTCCTGAAAAAGATTTTATAATTGAATCTGAATCTCAGAATACGAGGGAGAACGCATTATTCACGAAAAAATTAATTGATGAAAAAAAGATCACAGGAAGATTTCTTTTGATAACGTCTGCATTTCACATGCGGAGAAGTTTGAATTGTTTTAAAACTGTCGGATTAGAGGTTGCGCCTTATAGCACTGATAGGTACTCTGGTCCGCGCAAATTTGAGTTCGATCATTTGTTTATCCCAAATTCTTCTGCCTTCAATGATTGGAATGTACTTATTCATGAAGTAGTTGGTTTTGTAACCTATAAAATTATTGGGTACGGGTAAATTCTTTCGGTAGTTTTTTATTGATTTTAGTTCCATAATATAACTCATCAGAATTATCATAAAATTCAGGCAAGCTGCTATTCAATTCAAACTTTTGGATTTTGCTGGTTGGAAAGAGATCTATTGTTTTGTCGCGAATCCTGATCTTTATTGGAAGTATAAAATTCGGATCAGTGTTTGTCCATCTGAAATATAATGTATTGTTGGTCCAGCAGAATTCCAAGATTGGAGCTTCTCTTTTGAATAAATATTGTTTAAAAAACCAATTATAATCTTTTCCTGTTTTTTTATTTACGAAGTCAATGAATGTTTCAGAAAAAATTTGTTTTTGATTGTTTTCAATTCGAAATGTTTTTAATATATCCAAGAACAAGGAATCATTCCCGATAGTATTTCTCAATGTATGTAAAACCCATGAGCCTTTATTGTAGATGTCTTCGTCATGGTAATCAAAATAGCGGATATCTCTTTTCCGTACAACTGGACGTTTATTTAAGATACCTATTCTTTGATAATTCATATAATCTAAATAAGCTTCATGCCCTAAGATACTTTCTACATATAGCGCTTCGCAGTAGCTGGCAAATCCTTCATGGATCCATCCATCAGCAAGGTCGGCTGCAGTTACACTATTTCCCCACCATTCATGTGCTGTCTCATGTAAAATAATGTAATCAAACAATCCTTGAAAATCGTTATTGTATCCGTTCCCATAGGCAATAGCCGACTGGTGTTCCATTCCTGCATAAGGCGATTCTACTAATTTAAATCCGTCTTTTTGCCATGGATAAGGGCCAAACATTTTTTCATAAAATGCGATATATTTTTTTACCTGTTGAAAATGAAATTTTGCTTTTTCGAAATTATAAGGTAAAACGTAATGATTAAGTTGCAACGGTTTCCATGTTATTAGACTTGCGTAGGAGTCATGCAATAATTTAAAATTACCTACATATAAAGTGACATTGTAATTGTTGATCGGATAGGAAATATGCCAATGGAAAGTGCTCTTTCCATCTTTGCTGATGCTGTCTTTTAAAACACCATTGCTAACGGCCATCAAGTTTTTTGGAACGGTGATCAGTATATCAGTACTGTCGGCTTCATCACTCATGATATCCTTGCTAGGCCACCACATACTCGACCCTTCGCTTTCACAGGCAATACCTATCCAAGGGTTTCCTTCTTTGTCTTTTTTCCACACAAAGCCTCCATCCCATGGTGGGCGTTTGGCTGCAATTGGTTTGCCTTCATAGGTTATAGTAATTGAAAATAGCTCATCTTTTAAGATCTTTCTTGCCATTTTTACAAAAACTGCTCCTTCTTCTCTAGTATAATACAATGACTTGTTTTCTGATTCAATCCCTAAAATATTCATGTTTTTGTATAGATCGATCTGAAGTGTATCAAAATCATTCACAGCTTTTGCACTGAGGATCACTTTGCCTGAAATGAATTTTTTTGAAGGGAACACTTCCACATTCAATGTATTGTGGTAAACATCAAAACAGTTTCTGAATCTGCTGTCGCGAGCTAATAAAGTGTTTTGTTTTGTCTCTTTGGGGTAGGCTCCAGCTTTCTTAGGATTGTAAACTTTTACATGAACTCCAAAGAGTCCGCACGAGCTGAAAAATAATGAAAGCAGAATAATTGCGAAAAATTTTTGCACTGAGAGTAAAAGTATTCTCATCTTAAATTAATTAAATATCCATAATAAGACCGGTTTTTCTGATCCTTTGAGTTTCGAGTCAATTGTTTTCATAAAGGAATTTGCAACAGCAGGGCAGCCCCATCCTTCTGGTGTCCCATCCGGATAAACTTCTTTTTCTGAAACATCTTCCCACGAATGTAAAACTATTTCTCTTTTTAATGCATTATTATTGCTGCTTTCTAATCCATAAAGCAAATAATTAACTTTTATTCCCCAGTTACTATAACCGCGTTTTCCTATTTTGAATTTTCCGATCGATGAACAATGACTATCCGGAATATTGCTGAATCTTGGTTTTTCTTTGGTTGAAGTTCCTCCCCAAGGATTTGACCCACAACCATGGGCACACAATGATGAGGAAAGGATACTGTCATTTTTTAAGTTAAGGAAAAACGCTCTCTTCTTTCCTGAATGTATACTCAAATCAACTAATATACAAATCTCTGTATTAAAATTATTTGCAACACAAAAAGTATAAGCTTCTTTTGATCTTTGCTTAATCCGTGATTGCTGATTACTGTTATCCGGATGAGTATAGGAAAAAAGTAATATTGAAGAAAGAAATAGTAGTATGCAAAGTTTTTTTTTCATAGGCTATAATCCATAAACAAAAAAAGTGTTCCGATATTGTGGAACACTTTTTAAAAATTTCAACTGGCTTTATAATTAAAGAGCGTTTAATTTCTCGATATAAGAAATTGCTTTATCCTGTAATTCGTCAGCGATGGCATGGAAATTTGTTTTCATTTCTTTACCACTTTTCAGTTTTTTAGAACTATTAACCCTTGCGATAAGATCATCGGCCAAATCTACAGCTTCATCAATGATCGCATTTATCTTATCATCATTTTTATCAGGATGGTTTAACATTTCTGAATAACATTCTTCCAATACATCTCCTAATACACTGTTGATGTCTTTTTTAATATCTCTACGGTTTGGCATAATTTAGTTTTTAAATTTATTTTACAAATGTAATACAATATTTGCTTGTTATTTTAATCCTGCTAATTGCTCTTCAATTGCTTTTATTTTTGATTCTGCATCAGCCAATTTCTTCTTTTCATTTTCTACCATTTCAGGTTTCGCATTTGAAACAAACTTTTCGTTTGCTAATTTTGCCTGCACCGATCTTAAGAAACCTTTATTGTAATCCAGGTCTTTTGTTAATCTTTCTGATTCGGCTGCTACGTCTATGTTTTGAGAAAGAGGAATGTAGTATTCTGCATGTTTCAGTACAAAAGAAAAAGCACCATCCACTTTTTTGTCAACATATTCAAAGCTACTTAAATTACAAAGTTTCATGATGATGGTATCATATTTTTTAATGATCTCACCTTGATTTACTTTTTCAAAAAGCTTAAGTTTTTCTTTAGGAGAAATATTTTTTTGCTTGCGGATATTTCTGATGTTCGAAACAACTTCCATAACTACCTCAAAATGGTTTAAAATTAATGTATCTTCAATTTTTGTTTTTGGCCATTCTGCAACAATGATGCAATCTTTATCGTTACGTTCTATAATTAAATGCCATATCTCTTCAGTGATAAAAGGTGTGAAAGGATGCAATACTTTTAATATTTTTTCAAAGATAACAAGGGTTTCATCGTAGGTTGTTTTATCAATAGGCAATGATTTACCATCAACAAACTCCGGTTTGATCATTTCCAGATACCAGGCACAGAAGTCGTCCCACACTAATTTGTAGGTAGCCATAAGTGCTTCGCTCATTCTGTATTTTGAATACAGGTCATTGATGATTTCTAATTGTTCATCAAATTTTGTTTCAAACCATTGAATGGCAATTTTATTTGTTTCGTTTTGAGATATATTGGAATCAACTTCCCAACCTTTGATTAATCGGAATGCATTCCAGATCTTATTTGAAAAATTTCTTCCTTGCTCACACATACTTTCATCAAAAGGAAGATCATTCCCAGCAGGTGAGCATAACAACATTCCAACGCGTACACCATCCGCTCCGAATTTCTCAATCAATTCGATTGGGTCGGGAGAGTTTCCAAGCGACTTACTCATTTTACGACCTTGTTTATCACGAACGATACCCGTTAAATAAACATTTGTAAATGGTTTCGCTCCACGATATTCATATCCGGCAATGATCATTCTAGCAACCCAAAAGAATAAAATCTCTGGTGCGGTTACTAGATCATTTGTCGGGTAATAATAGTTGATGTCTTTTCCATCAGGATTTTTAAAACCATCGAAAACGCTTATTGGCCATAGCCACGAAGAGAACCAGGTATCTAAAACATCTTCATCCTGTTTTAAATTTAGGGTTTTGGATTCAGGATTCAGGATTTTGTATTTTACTAAAGCTTCTTCATGTGTTTTTGCAACAACCGTATTTCCTTTGTCATCATACCAAGCCGGGATTTGTTGTCCCCACCATAATTGACGGGAGATACACCAATCGTGAACATTTTCCATCCAATGTTTGTAAGTATTTACAAACTTCTCAGGAATTAATTTTATCTCGCCATTCAAAACATTTTCTAAAGCTGGTTTTGAGATCGTATCCATTTTCAAGAACCACTGCATTGATAATCGTGGCTCAATAACAGCATTTGTTCGTTCACTATATCCAACTTTGTTTTTTATGTCTTCTATCTTTACGATCTGCCCCATTTCCTCGAGTTCTTTAGCAATTTTTTTACGAACCACAAAACGATCTTCTCCGATATAGAATTGTGCAGCAGCACTCATTTTCCCGTCTGCAGCAATGGTGTCAATTACTTCCAGATTGTGTTTTACTCCTAAGTTGTAGTCATTAATATCATGAGCAGGAGTAACTTTTAAAGCACCGGTTCCGAATTCTAAGTCAATATAGGTGTCAAAAATGATCGGCACGGATCTGTTTACCATCGGAATAATTACTCGCTTTCCCTTAAGATGCTTGTAACGTTCATCTTCCGGATGCACACAAATTGCTGTGTCGCCCAAAATTGTTTCCGGTCGGGTGGTGGCAATTGTGATCCATTCATCAGAGTTTTCAATTTTATATCGTACATAATATAATTTGGAATTCACTTCTTTATGAATAACTTCTTCATCAGAAACAGCCGTTAAGCCTTGAGGGTCCCAATTCACCATACGAACACCACGATAAATCTGTCCTTTGTTATGCAAATCTATAAATACATCAATAACGGCATCACTTAGGTCCTTTTCCATTGTAAAACGAGTACGATCCCAATCGCAGGAGGCGCCAAGTTTTTCTAATTGTTTAAGGATAATTCCACCATATTTTTCTTTCCATTCCCAAGCATATTTTAAGAAATCTTCTCTTGAGAGATCGGTTTTTTTAATGCCTTTTTCAGCCAATAATGCAACCACTTTCGCTTCCGTTGCTATAGACGCGTGGTCAGTACCGGGTACCCAGCAGGCGTTTTTTCCTTGCATACGCGCCCTGCGTATCAGCACATCCTGAATTGTATTGTTGAGCATATGGCCCATGTGAAGAACGCCTGTAACGTTTGGCGGTGGTATAACTATTGTATAGGGTTCACGCTCATCAGGCGTGGATTTAAAGAATTTATGCTTTAACCAATGGGCATACCATTTGTCTTCGGTTATTTTGGGGTCGTAGGTTTTAGGAATTTCCATAATTATTTACTTACTTCGTTATTCTAAAAAGAGGACAAATCTACTAAAAATAAATTTTCATTCCTTTTTTTGGTTGTGGCATGATTTTGGCAGCAATATTAAACAGGAAAATTAACCTAAAAAACGCTTGAATTTTAATAAGATGAAAAAATTAGCTTTTACACTCGGATCGGTACTTTTAACTTTTTTTGCCGCTTCGGCACAGGAAAAGACAGCGACAGCTCCTGTTTCTACTAGTTTAGCGGAGATATCATTTGATGTTGAGTCGCATGATTTTGGTACAATTGATTATGCAGGAAATGGAACGTATGAATTCAAATTCAAAAATACCGGGAAAGAGCCATTGATCATTTCTGATGCAAAAGGTTCTTGTGGTTGTACAGTTCCTACTTATCCTAAGAATGTACCAATTAAACCGGGTGAGATTCAAGTAATTAAAGTGACCTATGATACAAAACGTGCAGGGAATTTCACAAAAACGGTGACCGTTACTTCAAATGCTAAAACACCGACAAAAGTATTGACAATCAAAGGAAAGGTTGATCCTGCTCCGACAGAAGAAACGTTTCCTACAAATGGTAAAAAAGATGATGGTGCAACTCCATTAGAAAAACATTAAAATCAATTAACTTAAACAATAAATCTCAAAAAAAATCACAAACATGAAAAAAGTAATTCTTTCAATTGGCTTAATGGTGTGTGTTGCGATAGGTGCTAGTGCACAAGAAACAACTACTCCAAATCCCGTAAATCCAAATGCTGCAAAATTCAAATTTGAATCAGAACTTGTTGATTATGGAACAATCGAACACAACGCTGATGGAAATCGCGAATTTAAATTTACTAACGTTGGTAAAGAACCATTAATTATTTCTAATGCTGTTGGTTCATGCGGATGTACAACTCCTGTATGGCCAAAAGAACCAATTAAACCAGGTGCTTCTGGAGTAATTAAAGTTCATTATGCTACAGATAGAGTAGGGCAATTTGAAAAAACAGTTACGTTAACTTCAAATGCTGACACCCCTTCTAAAGTTCTTAAAATTAAAGGTGTTGTTAAACCGGATGCTACACCGGCTGCAACTCCAGCTCCAGTAGCACCTGCTGAGCAAAAGCACTAATTTGTTTTGTTTATTAGTATCTCTTCAAACCCTTTCAAAATATTATTTTGAAAGGGTTTGTTGTTAAATAGACTTGGTTTAAAATCTAATCAAAACGAATTTGTTCCGTACATAGGTAATATTAATTTGAACTGAACATGAAATCATTTAGCCTAAAAATTCTAACTTTAATCGTTGTTGTATTTGCCGTTTCCAAAAAATCATTCGGGCAACAAATAAAATTCAAAGAAAGTAAACAAAACTTCGGCTTTGTGCATGAGGGTGACACAGTTCGGCTTTCCTATGAACTAAAAAATATTGGAAGTCAGCCATTGGTCATCTCTGATTATGAGGTAGAATGTGGATGTACGAAAATGGAAAGTGTTGAGGCTCCTATCCAACCCGGTGCTTCCTATATAATAAAAGTCAGTTTTGATACGCACGAAAAATACGATCGACAGGATAGAACCCTTAAAATCATATCAAACGCCAAAAATTCTCCCACCGAGTTGTGTTTTAAAGGGGTAATACTTAAACCTAAGAAAAAATAGATTTTATTCCTCTTTTAATTTGTAAATAGTAACTTTGGGCACTTTTTAAAAATAATAAAAATGCCAAAAGTATCTACAAAAGGCAATTCAATGCCTTCCTCTCCAATTCGTAAATTGGTACCGTTTGCTGAAATCGCAAAAAAACAAGGACGTAAAATATATCATTTAAATATTGGTCAGCCGGATATAGAAACTCCGGAGATAATGTTGAATGCAATAAAAAATGCAGACATAAAAGTGTTGGAATATTCTCATTCTGCGGGAATAGAATCATACAGAGAGAAGTTGGCCGGTTATTATGCAACCTTTAATATTAATATTGATAAGAATGATATCATTATTACAACAGGAGGTTCAGAAGCTATTTCAATTGCTATGATGACCTGCTTCAATCAAGGAGATGAAATTATTATTCCTGAACCTTTCTATGCAAATTATAATGGTTTTTCCGCTGCAGCTGATGTGAAGATTGTTCCGGTAAAGTCGTTCATAGAAACGGGTTTTGCATTGCCTCCAATTTCTGAATTTGAAAAATTGATCACTCCTAAAACAAAAGGGATCATGATTTGTAATCCCGGAAATCCAACGGGTTACTTGTATTCAAGAGAAGAATTAGAATCTTTAAAAGATCTTGTGATAAAATACGACCTGTTTTTATTAAGTGATGAAGTATACCGTGAGTTTTGCTATGATGGAAAAGAGTATGTTTCTGTTATGCATTTGAAAGGAGTTGACAATAATGTTATTTTATTGGATTCGATCTCAAAGCGATACAGTGCTTGCGGGGCAAGAATTGGAGCATTGATCTCTAAAAACAAAGAGGTGATGGCAACCGCCATGAAATTTGCTCAGGCAAGATTAAGTCCGCCAACATTCGGACAAATAGGAGCAGAAGCAGCTTTAAATACACCCAAAGAATATTTTGATAAAGTGCAAAAAGAATATGTAGAGCGAAGAGATTTTGTAATTGAAGCACTGAATAAAATGGATGGAGTATTTTGTCCGAAGCCAAGTGGAGCCTTCTATTGCATCGCACGTTTACCAATAGATAATTCCGATAAATTTTGTCAATGGTTATTGGAATCTTTTGTTTATGAAGGCCAGACAGTAATGTTAGCACCCGCAACAGGTTTTTATTCTACCCCCGGAGCTGGAATAAACGAAGTTCGTTTAGCATATGTATTGAATAAAGAGGCTTTGAAGATGGCTATGATCTGTTTAGATCAGGCTTTAAAAGTGTATCCGGGAAGAACGAACTAATTTACTTTCTCTTAACAGGTCCAATCCCATCAGAATAATTTTCTGGTGGGATTTGCTTTTTAACTCAAAATGGTTAATTTAGCTAATCTAAAACCTGTGGTAGGGTAAAATGGATAACACAAACACGCATTCTTTATTGAAATTACATGCTTTATTTATTCTAAGCATGCTATTTTTCTTTTGTTCCAAAGTGTCAGCAAAGTCATGGAAGGACGGGCCTAAAGATAGTCTCACCACATCAATGCATCCTCAGAGTTTAATCCAGAATATGAATCGTGAACAGCTTAGTTCATTAGTTGATCTGCTCTTTGAAATGGATACCGTTCCGAAAGATCTGATGAAGGAGATCAATAAAGCGATCGCTTTTTTTAATGAAGAGGATGCCAAAAATGAATTGAAATCTGCGATAAACTCATCGATACCTTCATCTGATCTGTATAGTAGTTGGGAGATAAATAATCTTTTCCCAGAAAAGGATATGCTCAGATTGAAAGGGGATACATCTGTTACATTACTTTTGAGTGGTGGCGAAAAAGGTGAATATTTCCAGCCCTTTAATGGTCCCGTTACATCAGGGTTTGGATGGAGAGATAGTACTCAACATAATGGAATTGATATTGACCTTAATAAAGGAGATAAAGTAGCAGCTGCTTTTGATGGAATGGTAAGGATCGCTAAGCGGGGCGGAGGCTTTGGAAATGTGGTAATCATCCGCCACTATAATGGGTTGGAAACTGTTTATGCTCATCTCTCAAAATTAAAGGTGAAACCGGGACAGGTGGTAGTTGCCGGTCAGATAATCGGATTGGGCGGTAGTACAGGACATTCAACAGGCTCTCATTTGCATTTCGAAGTTAGGTTTAAAGGTGTTCCCTTCAATCCAAAATATATTATTTCTTTCAAAGATCAGAAGTTGTTATGTGATGAAATCACTATCAAGAAAACGAAATGGGGTATAGCTGCATATCCGACAAAGGGAAAATTCTATACTGTGGAAAAGGGAGATACCGTTTTTGAAATTGCAAAGCATTATGCTACAACAACCGCTTCAATTAAGGAGATAAACGGACTAAGCGGGAGGGTCAGGCTCAAACCGGGGCAGGTGATCTGCGTTGCTCAATAATTTATGCTCAAGTATTTTTGTTGTTAAGTTTATTCAAACATCTCATAAAAGCATCGCGCATTCCTTCATATTGAGTTTCTCTTCCCAAATTATTTGTACGGTGTGCTTCATTGATCGCATCGTTTACGTGTCCAATCTGCTGATTGAGCCATTGAACTACTTCTTGTAATTGTTCTGAGTTCATAGGGTTGTTGTTTGTTGTGTGTAGTTAGTACGCTGGTGTTCATAATTTAGTTTCGTAAAGTATGATTAAAGTCAGCTTTTTTAGGATATTTACTTGAAAATAATAATCAAAAAATAATGTTTCGGAGCTTCATTTGCAAATTGGAAAGCCGCTTGAGTAAAGCATTGCCAGGTAGAGAGGCTCAGTTTTCGATGGCACCTTTTGCGAGGCGAAGATCGAACTCATTTCCAAAAGAGATTTATGATCCCAGACTAAGTGCCGTTCTTATTTTACTTTTTCCGGAGGGAGATTCGATACATACATTACTTATCCAACGTCCCGAGTATGATGGTGTTCACAGCGGGCAAATAGCTTTTCCTGGCGGACGTTTTGAAGAAAATGACATTGAATTAAAACAAACGGCTTTGCGTGAAGCCTTTGAAGAGGTTGGAGTGCATCAAGAAGAGATCAATGTGATAGGAAATTTATCTGATATTTATATTAAGGCAAGTAATTTCCTAGTTAAGCCATTCATTGGTGTTGTTGGTGAAAGGCCAAATTTTATTATTGATGTTTATGAAGTTCAAAAAATAATTTCTGTTGATCTGTTTAGTTTGAATGATAAAAACAAAATTGGGGAAAAGGCAATTAAGCACAGTGATGGATATAAAATAAAAACCCCCTACTATGAAGTAGAAGGTTTAACAGTATGGGGTGCAACAGCAATGATAATAAGCGAATTGAATGTTGTTGTCGAACAAACGGAAATTACTTTTTCTTAAAGTCCGTCATGATATTATCATAACATAGATAATAATTACCTTTTATAAGATTGATGATCTCCAATTTATTTCCATATCCACGCTTAATAACATTCCCGTAAACGTCATATACTTCGTAAAGGGTTTCTGCGGAAAATTCAATTTCATGACCACTCTTTTCTAATGTGAAGGTTGGTTGCCCGGTTGAAGAAATAAACGTAACATTTTTTGATTCTTTAGAAATTGCACCGTATCCAACTTGTTTAACACGAAATTTGTTTTCACCGGAATGCGCCGTAGTTTGAAATGAATAGGAATTATTATCCATCATCCCTTGCCCTCTAACTTCTCCAACAGGGATCCATTTGTTCCATCGGAACTGCTCAACAATAAATGGTAATGAACCCATTTCATTTTTAGTTGACCAATTTAAAAGTCCGTTCTTGTCGATGGTCATGTTTATTACTTCGAATGTTGCTTTTGGTTCTAAGGCTTCAGGATTCAAAACTTTCGGACTGCAGTCATCTTTGTGACGTATCTCAACAATAACGGCTGTCCCGGGTTTAATAGAAAATGCAGAAAAATCAATTTCAAAAGCAGACGAGTTAACTTCATCTGTAGATACTTTTCCATTTATGGTAACCTCATAGGTACAAAAACCAACGCCATTACCTGCATAACCATTCTGAACGTATAGGTTTTTATCCTGATATTTTCCCTCCACTACAATAATCCCGGAAAATGCGTTGCTGAATGAAATCAAAAATGTTAAAAAGAGTAGTTTCTTCATTTTGTAATTAAATAATAATCAATTCGTCTACAAATATATATAATTAATCGAAGATAATTCCAAACTTTTTTGAATAAATAGCTGTTCAAAATTGCTGAAAGTTGCTTATCTTGCTGAAAACAAGGTAATTGTGCTGTTTGTTGATTTCTAATGCACGAAAAAATGCTTTAGTTTAACCAAACCATAAAGAGCAAAAAAGATAAAAAGTGCAAAAAGTAACACCTTATAACTCCCTTTGAATAGTTCTTTATTGTATCCTTTGTCCTTTCTATAGGCCAATGTTATTCCAATTGCAAAAGATATTAAAACGAACAACGCAAATATTAATTGCCCTCTGGAAATCATACTTCAAAATTTATTTATCAATTTAAGATATGTCAAAAATACGGTTTATATGTTTTAGGATGGAAAAAAAAGGGGGAAATAATTAATTGATATTGTTAATTTTACATAAAACCATTTTAAAATTATGATTAGGCTTAAAACGTTTTTGGTATTTGTGTTGTTATGTTTTGCCTTCTCTGTAAATGCTGGGAAAATTTCTAAAGCCTATCAGGCTCTAAAAATCTAT
Source organism: Bacteroidota bacterium (assembly GCA_947476185.1). Classification (GTDB taxonomy): domain Bacteria; phylum Bacteroidota; class Bacteroidia; order 2-12-FULL-35-15; family 2-12-FULL-35-15; genus 2-12-FULL-35-15. The sequence continues at coordinate 8,065 of CANJPX010000058.1, read as the reverse complement.
AATTATTTTGAAGCAAAACGATTGTTTGAGGCATCTTTAAAAAAGGAGACATCTCCTGCCGCTTTTGGTTTAAGTATTATTTATTTTAGAAATGACAACCCTTTTTCAAATATTGATAGTGCTTATAAATACATTATCATCTCCGAAATAAAATTTCAATCGCTTTCTGAAAAAAGTAAAATTTCCTACCTGCCTTTTGGTTTTTCAATTTCTGCGATTGATTCATTGAAAAATAAGATTCATTTGAAAGCATTTAAATTTTATAAAGATCAAAACACCATCAAAGCATTTGATAAATTTATTTCTGTTTTTGTGACTGCTCCTGAATGCCTTGATGCGATAGATCTACGAAATAACATGGCTTTTAATGAAACAATGAAAATTGATACCTATCAGGCATATGAAATATTTATTGAAAAATATCCCTATTCATATGAAATTAAAGAAGCAAAGGAGAGATATTACCTTACTAAATTCAAATCTCTAACAAAAAATAATACCATTGAGGAATTCGAACAGTTTCTAATACAACAACCTAATAGTCCGTTTGCTGATGAAGCAAAAAATAAAATTTTTATATTATCTACAAAAAATGCGACAGTAAATGAGTATCATAATTTTATTAAAAAGTATCCTGATAACCCGAATATAGAATATGCATGGTTGACACTTTATAATATATATACTGCAGCATATGACCTGAGTTCACTGTTGGAATTCAGAAAAGAGTTTCCTGATTTTCCTTTTCAGGATATACTGGAACAGGATATTTTATTGTGTAATAAAACATTATTTCCTATCCGTGAAAATGGTAAATGGGGTTTTGCTGATAGTTCAGGTCATTCTGTGATTCCTTGTATTTATGAATGGTTGGAAAATTTTTCTGAAGGACTTGCAGAGTGTGGTGTAAATAGTAAGTCGGGATTTATAAACAAGGCAGGAAAACTTATAATTCCATTTATTTACGATCAGGTAGATGGATTTAAAAATGGGTATTCTGTTGTTCAGCAAAATAATAAAACAGGGATCATCAATAAATTGGGAAAAAGGATTTTACCCTGTGAATATGGTGAAATTTCTGAATTTTCAGAAGGATTGGTGGCGGTTTCAAAAGGTGACAGGTTTGGTTATTTTAATGAATTAGGGAATTTAATTATTCCGATGAATTATACAAAGGCTTTTGACTTTCATGAAGGGTTGGCTGCTGTGGAGCTTGGTGGGCAAAGCGGTTATATTAACACGAAGGGAGAAGTTGTTATCGGATTTAATTATGATTGGGTTGATAATTTTAATAATGGGCTAGCGAAAGTGAAATCATTAAAAAAAATGGGCTTAATTTCAAAAAATGGCGAATTTGTTTTACGCTGTGAATATGATCTGATCGGAGATTTTAGGGATGATGTTGTAATGGTGATGAAGGATCAGAAATATGGGTTTGCAGATAGAAAAGGTAATTTAGTAATTCCTTTAGAATATGATTATAGCGGAAATTTTTGGTTGCCGTTAGCGTTTAAGAATGGAGCAGCAGTAGCTGAAAAAAACAAAAAGCAAGGATTGGTAGATATCACAGGTAAGTATATCACTACAAAAGAATTTGACAGAATAGAACCATTTTCCGAAGGGTTGGCTCCAGTTTTAAAAAAAGATAAGTGGGGGTTCATTGATGAGAAAATGAAATTACAAATACCTTTCAATTATCAATCAGTTGGACAATTCAATGATTGTATCGCCAGGGTGACAAAGAATGATAAAATTGGATTTATAAATAAAAGTGGAAAAGTAGTTGTTGACTTTTTGTATAGTGGTGTGGAGGGCTTTTCTCAATTATCGAATGGATTGTGTGCTGTGATGCTAGAAGATAAAATAGGATTTGTTGATCTATCCGGAAAATTCATTGTTCCTTGTGAAATAGATAACGTTGATAAGGTAAACGTTAATGTTTTGAAATTTGAGAAAAATTCCAAGATCGCCTACTACAATATTCTCACCAGAAATTATATTTGGAAAGAGGAAGGTTATTGATCTAAAGTCTGATTTTTTGTCCGAGTCTTAGGGTGCTTGAAGTTTTTATACCATTCTTTTTGCAGATAACGGTCGCAGTTGTACCATATTTTCTGGCAATAGATGAAAGCGTATCCCCTTTTTTTACAACGTATACTTTTTTTCCTTTAGAACTTGCATATGTTTTTGCCGCAGCTTTTTTTGCTTCTGCAACATAACCAAATGTTTCTTGACTTAAACAAAAAGTGCTTGATAATAGTTTCTGGTCGTCAAATGAAATTATTTCTGTTGGATTGATTGGCTGCCCCAAATATCGGATCTCAAAATGTAAATGACTCCCTCTGGATCGGCCGGTATTTCCTCCTAAGCCAATTACATCGCCGGCAAATACTTCCTGTCCAACAACCACATTTATTTTTGAAAGATGTGCGTAATATGTTTCAAGTCCGTTGCTGTGGCGCACCACGATCACATTGCCATAACTTTTGCTTTTCTTTGCTATACGAACCTTTCCATCAAATGCAACATTCACCTGATCACCTGTTTCAAGGTCGATATCTATTCCATAGTGAAAACGCTTTTTTCTGGGTCCAAACTTTGAAGTAACCTTTCCTGAAAATGGATGAACATAACCACAACTGTTTTCATCAAATAAAGCAACCTCTTTTACAGAGTCTTTTAATGACTTAATATCGAATTTGGCAGAATGGATATTTGTTGTGTCCCATCCACAATAAAGGTCATAGGCTGGAAATGAGATCAAAGAATCGTTATAATCCATCATTTCATCTTCATCCATGGTATATGGAATAGTGTCTGATGGAAAAAAATCATATTTGTTTTGAGAATTTACTGATGCAAAAGATGTCCGGAAGAAAAGGATGAGTATAATTAAAAATATTCGTTTCATGTTATAAATAAAATTACCACGTCCCAGGGCTGATTTGTAGTAGGTCTTTTATTTATTACATAAATGCTTTAAATATAAGCTACAGTCGGTGCGTTCATTTGAAATAAAAGAAAATTGTGCACTTATAGTATCCGTTTTAATTTTTAGGATATGCAAATATGTGAAAAATTTTGAATAATGCAAGTGTTAATTTATGTTAAGCAGTTATTTAATTTATTTTTTCAATATTCCTGTTTTTAAATTATCCTTTGCCTTCCACTTTACCAATGGTTTTGCAATATATTTATTGCATAATTTGCATCTATTGGGAATTTTAGTGCATTAATAAAAATTATGAAAATTAAATATTTATTTATGTTCGATAAAGTTCCTGAAGTTTTTTTATCTCGGATATTTGAAATTTAAAGGAAACACCGAATAAAATTAATGAATACAAAAAATCTTAATGTTATATTTGTAAGATATATAAACAATGAAAATTTTAACAGGATGAAAACAGCAGAAATAGTAACAGCAAAAGGAACAATGAAAGTGGAGTTTTTTGAAAAAGATGCTCCGGGAACAGTAAAGAATTTTTGCGATTTGGCAAAAAAAGGATTTTATGATGGGTTAACTTTTCATCGGGTGATACCTGGGTTTGTAATACAAGGAGGTTGTCCAAATGGTACCGGTGCAGGCGGTCCGGGGTACAAGATCAAATGTGAATTAGATGGTGAAAATCAATTTCATGATAAGGGTGTATTGTCTATGGCACATGCAGGAAGAGATACAGGTGGCTCGCAATTTTTTGTGGTAATGAGCCGAACACAAACGTCTCATTTGGATCGAAACCATACATGTTTTGGGAAGGTTGTTGAAGGCATTCCTGTTATTGATCAAATAAGTCAGGGAGATGTTATTCAGAAAATAACTATTCACGAGACCGCATAATAATTCCGTTTGAATTTAAATTTTACCTCTTGTGTATTTATTTGACACAAAGGAATTGCTTTATCTAAATTTACAATGGAATCATTTTAGCATAACGTTGTAATTTTAAAAAATGGGAATGGTAAATTGATGGCCATTCCCATTTTTATACTTATTAGCTTCATATTATCTTTTTGATGAAACATTTTTTACTATCTGTACTTTTGTTTGTAGGATTTTCTGTTTTTGCAGAAGATGTTTATCAGTTTTCTGTTGATCTTACAAAATGTCAGAATGATAAATTATCAATTGAATTAATTGTCCCGAAAATTAGCAGCAATACCATAGTGTATCGACTTCCAAAAATAATTCCCGGTACCTACGAGATCTTAAATTTTGGAAGATTTGTTTCTGAAATAAAAGCAATTGATAGTTTAGGGAATGATCTAGCAATAGAAAAAGTGGACTTGAACGGATGGAAAATTTCTCAAGCCAGTCGTTTGTATAAAATAACATATGATGTTGAAGATTCCTGGGATACTGATATAAGTGAGCCATATGTATTTGAACCTGCAGGAAGTAATTTTGAAGAGGGAGAAAATTTCGTTTTGAATACGCATTGTTTGTTCGGTTATTTTGAAGAGATGGCGAAACTTTCCTATCGGGTTAAAGTAATTCATCCTGTTGGATTCTATGGTTCTTGTAGTTTGACAAATGTCTCGAGTGAGGGCAATATTGATACGTATGCTGTTTCTGAATACAAAGAGTTGCAGGATGCACCAATGATGTATAATATTCCAGATACCACCATCTTGAATATTGGTGGTGCACAAATATTAATTTCTGTTTATTCCAAAAATAAAGTAGCCTCATCAAAATTTATTGCAGATAATATTGGTGAAATATTAAATGCGCAAAAAGAATATTTAGGAGGCGAATTACCCATAAAAAAGTATGCTTATCTGATCTATTTAACTCCAAATTCGGGTATTTCCGGTGCTAGTGGAGCCTTAGAACATGGTTATTCTTCTGTTTATTTTTTACCTGAAATGGAACAAAAATATTTAGCTCAAACAATTCGGGATGTTTCTGCTCATGAATTTTTTCATATAGTAACTCCATTAAGTATTCATGCTGAGCAGATTGGAAATTTTGATTATAATGATCCGAAAATGTCAGAACATTTATGGCTTTATGAAGGTGCAACCGAATATGCAGCAGGGTTGGTACAGATCAAATATGGAGGTATGACAGTTGAAGATTATCTCAATGTGATTGAAAAGAAAATTGCAAATAGCAAAGGCTATAATGATTCTGTGCCTTTTACAGTTATGAGTGAAGGGTGTTTAAAAACGTATAAAGATCAATACGGTAATGTTTATCAGAAAGGAGCTTTAATAGGCCTGTGTTTGGATATTGAACTGCGTTCTCTTTCTCAAGGTAATTATGGATTGCAGGAGTTGATGAAAGATCTTTCAAAGACTTATGGAAAAAACAAATCATTTAAAGATGATGAATTGTTTGACCAGATTGTAAAATTGACTTATCCTGAAATAGGAGACTTTTTTAAAAAATATGTGGCAGGTAATGAACCCTTACCTATAAATGAGGTATTGGGATTGGTTGGAATAGGTTTTGGAGATATAAGCAGTGAAAAAAGAATTACCATCGGTGGGATTTCAATAGGAGTGAATGCTGCCACAAATCGTTTAATGATTGTTAATACCAGTACAATGGATGATTTTGGGAAAGCTATGGGTTTTCAGGAATACGATGAGCTGATCAAATTTAATGGAAAAAAAATCGTGCTTGAAAATGCTCAGGAAATTATCGGAAATTATATGTCGACTGTGAAAGTTGGCGATGTATTGCATGTAATAGTTGCCCGAAAAAAATCAGAGTCTTCCTCTCCGAAAAGGGTAAAACTAAAATCAAAGGTTTTTGCAGTGGCACCCTCAAAAAAGAATAACTTAGTACTGCTTTCAGATGCCAGTGCCAGACAATTGCAAATACGCAGTACCTGGATCGGTAAACATTAAAATAGTTTCCAATGAATAAAAGGACACTTTATTGGTTTTGTCAGATCGGTGGTTGGCTATTCCTTGTTTTAGCTCAGAGTTTATATTTAAAATTAAGCGGAGCTCTAACCTTTGAAACAGCAACAAGCCAATTTCTTTTATTGGTTTTCGGAATTGTGTTGTCCCACCTTTATCGGAATTTTATTGTCAGGTTTGAGTGGATAAAAATTAAATTATTTTTATTGATCCCTCAGGTAATATTAGCCTCCATTTTATTGGCAATTATCGGAGATTATTCCCAATACGGAATAGAATTGTTATTAGGTATTGCCGGTGAAAAGCATCAGGATTTAATTACGATAGTAACTAATATTGTGAATTTGATCCCGTTTTATTTTTCATGGTCCTTGATCTATTTTCTGTTTCATTTTATTGAAAATTATAAAAAGGCAGAAATAGAAAATTTAAAGTGGGAAGCATCTATCAATGAAATCGAATTAAATAAATTGAAGTCTCAATTGAATCCGCATTTTATTTTCAATGCAATGAATAGCATTCGGGCATTGGTAGATGAGAATCCGGGTAAATCAAAAGAGGCAATTACCCAACTTTCAAATATTTTAAGAAACACCTTACAGATGGGTAAGAATAAAGTGATTCCATTCGAGGAAGAATTAAAAATTGTTAATGACTATTTGGCTCTGGAGACAGTAAGATATGAAGAACGATTAAAAACATCCGTGCAAATCCATCCTGATAGTAAATTTTTTAATGTTCCTCCTTTAATGATTCAGACATTGATAGAGAACGGAATAAAACACGGGATCTCTAAGCTTATTCAAGGTGGGGAAATATCCATGCAGACATCTATTACTAATGAGTGTTTGGTTGTGAAGATCCGGAATAGCGGACAACTATTAGAAAAGACGGATACGGATAGTGGTTTGGGTGTCAAAAATGTTTTACAGCGTTTACATTTATTGTATGGCGATAATTCATCTTTGAAAATTTATAATGAAAATGTAAATAATGTGATCACGGAATTAATAATACCTAAAAATTTGAAAGTAAATGAAGGCAGTAATAATTGACGATGAGCGATTGGCTCGTCAGGAACTGAAAAACTTACTTGCATCTTATCCTGAAATTGAAATTGTAGGTGAAGCTAGCAATGCTGAAACAGCTATTGAAAGCATCAAGCAATTAAAACCTGATGTGATTTTTCTGGATATTCAGATGCCCGGGAAAAACGGATTTGAATTATTGGAAGAAATTAGCGGTGTGCCGGAAGTGGTTTTTGTAACTGCTTATGATGAGTATGCTATTCGGGCGTTTGAAGTTAATGCCTTAGATTATTTATTAAAGCCAGTGCAACCGGGTCGATTGGCGGATACTGTAAAAAAAATATTGAATAAGGAGGGAAGTGATAAAACGGAATCAAAAGAACAAACACTGCCTTTAAATGACAGCGATCAAGTATTTGTTAAGGATGGAGAGAAATGTTGGTTTGTGAAGTTAAGCGATGTCCGGTTGTTTGAGTCAGAAGGGAATTATGTAAGGATCTTTTTTGATAAGAACCGTCCTTTGATTTTACGCTCATTGAATAATCTGGATGAGCGGTTAAATAACCGAACTTTTTTTAGAGCAAGTCGTAAACATATCATCAATCTGAAGTGGGTGGAAAGCATTGAAAGTTGGTTCAATGGTGGATTAATGGTTAAGTTAAGAGGAGGAGAACAGGTAGAGATCTCTCGCAGGCAAGCTGCTAAATTGAAAGATCTGATGAGCCTCTGAAATTATTTTTTGTGTTACATTTCCCGAAATTTTAGATTAGATTTGGAATAGGTGAAAAACAATTGGCTTCTTTATTTTACTCTCCCCAAAAAACGTTTTGTTTTTTTTATGTCGTTTTGTGCTTTATTAGTGACACTGATAATTTTTGTTTCTTTTCTGACATTTAATGAAAATAGACCAGGATATGTTTTTAATGACCCTATTTTAAATTTATTTAAACCCATTGCCCTTTCACATTTTACTTTTTTTGTCACTTATACGCTTGCTGTTTATGGGCTTATTATTTCTATTCGCGAGCCTGATTTTTTTGTTAACATGATACAAGCATATACAATAATGACAATGATAAGAATGCTTTGTTTGTATATTGTTCCATTGGAGCCTCCTGTATTGATAATGCCCTTGGAAGACACTTTTTTACAGTCGTTTTTTT
>CANJPX010000057.1 GCA_947476185.1 Bacteroidota bacterium | reverse complement strand
ATAACTTATGTCAGAAATAGAAATTTTGATACTAAACAAAATAAAAACAATTAAACAAAAAAATAATTACGAAGCATTTCCACCCTTTGAAGGGGGACTGATTCTGCTCACATCAAAATATATGTCAGAAATGAAAAATTTTGATGCTAAACAAAATAAAAATAATTAAACAAATAAATAATTACAGAGAAAGTCCCACTTAAAAGGGGGCCTGATTCTGCTGACATAATAACATATGTCAGAAATGAAATTTTTGATGCTAAACAAAATAAAAATAATTAAACAAATAAATAATTACGGAGAAAGTCCCCCTTTGAAGGGGGCAGGGGGATGAAAAAGACATCCTTCAAAATCGAATCATCTTAAAAAAACTAAAAACACCCTATGCTATCAAACAACGACATACTAAAAAAATTACGCGTAGCACTTGAGCTAAAAGATGATGACGTAATTAAAATATTAAAATTAGTAGATTTTGATATTACGAAAAGTGAAGTCAATGCACTTTACAGAAATCCTGACCATCAAAATTTCAAACCTTGTGGTGATCAACTTTTACGGAATTTTTTAAATGGATTGGTGATCTTCAAACGAGGACCTATGCCTCCGAAAGCACCTGCAAAGGAAGAAAAAAAATAATTTTTTTTAATGCCCACAAAAAAAGCGTGAAGCCAATGACTTCACGCTTATCTTTTAAATTATATTTTTTCTTAAAATTGTTTCACCACTTTTCTGATAATCGCAACACATTCCATTAATTGCTCTTCATTAATTACTAAAGGAGGAGCGAAACGAATTGTATCACCATGAGTAGGTTTTGCAAGCAATCCATTTTTCATTAATTCAATACAAACATCCCAGGCACTTTTTCCGTTCCGTTCTGCAATGATCATTGCACAAAACAACCCTTTTCCACGAACCAACTTAACTAAATCCGAATATTCTGCTTGTATTAAGTTTAATTCATTTAATAATATTTTTCCTAAGCGCTCCGAATTTTCAGATAATTTTTCTTCTTTTAAAACTGTTAATGCAGCAATGCCAACCTTACACGCCAAAGGATTACCACCATACGTAGAACCATGTTGACCGGGCTTGATACATAACATAATTTCATCACTCGCTAAAACTGCTGCAACAGGATAGGTTCCACCGGACAATGCTTTTCCTAAAATTAAAATATCAGGATGAACACCTTCGTGATCACAAGCCAGAATTTTCCCCGTTCTACCTAATCCTGACTGGATCTCATCAGCAATAAATAAAACATTGTTTGCTTTACACAGCTCATAACATTTTTTCAAGTATCCTTCGTCCGGAACAACTACTCCGGCTTCACCCTGAATCGGTTCGATCAAAAATGCAGCAACAGATCCATCTTTTAACAATTCAGCTAAAGCATCAGCATTGTTGTATTCTACAGAAATTATCCCGGGTGTATAAGGACCAAAATTCTTACGGGCATCAGGATCATTACTGGCAGAAATAATTGAAATGGTGCGTCCATGAAAATTGTTTTTACAAACAATTATTTTAGCTTCATTCTCTGCAACACCTTTTTTCTCATACGCCCATTTACGAGCCAGCTTCAAGGCTGTTTCAACACCTTCAGCGCCGGTATTCATTGGCAATACTTTATCAAAGCCAAAATAGGAAGTGATAAATTTTTCGTATTCTCCTAAAGAGTCATTATAAAAGGCACGGGAAGTAAGCGTAAGTTTTTGTGCTTGTTCCATCAAAGCACTAATAATTTTCGGATGACAATGACCTTGATTAACGGCACTATAAGCCGATAAAAAATCGAAATATTGCTTACCATCAACGTCCCAAACGAAAACACCTTCTCCACGCTCTAATACAACCGGTAAGGGGTGGTAGTTATGAGCTCCGTATTTATCTTCTAGTTCAATGGCTTTTTGAGCGCTGATTTTGTTGTACATCATTGTTTCCATAATAATCGTAAATTTACGCTACAAATTTAATGAAAATAAACCAAACTGTCTGTATTGTAACAAGTTCTCTATCGTTGAAGTTCATGCATTTATCTAAGCTAATAATACCTTTAATTCTTTTTTCTTCATTTTTTTTAAGTCCTGCACGTATTTCGGCGCAGGAAAATGACAGTATTGCTGAAAAGGCGGAACCAGCTGCCATTAATACTAATTCATCAAATTATACAGATTCTGCAGCTGCAGAAAAGTTCAAGAAGGTTGACGAATACATTTTAAAATTAAAAAAAAGGAATAAATCAGTTCAGATCTTAGCAAAGGAAATTACCGCTCCCTTTTCAACAGAGGAAGAAAAGGTAAGAGCTATTTTTATTTGGATGACGAATAATATTGCTTACGACTGTATGACCTATCACACAAAAAAAACACCTCCGGGAAATTTTACTTATAAATCACCCGAAGAGCTGCAAGTCAAACTCGATAAATATTATTATAATTATTCTATGCTAGTTTTAAGAAACAGAAAAGCAATCTGTGAAGGTTATGCAATACTTTTTCGTGAGTTGTGTAAAAATGCTGGGATAAAATGTCAACTTGTTGAAGGACGGGCAAGCGAAAACAAAGACAAGATCAAAAAATTAAGAAATAGAAAAAGTTTTAGCAGCAATCATACATGGAATCAAGTTGAAATAAATGGGGTTTGGTATTTTATTGATGTAACATGGGCAAGCGGGTATTGCGACAAACCTGTAAATAAATTTTTCAAAAAATACAATGCTTATTATTTTCTGGCGTCGATGAATAACCTATACTCCACACACGCTGAAAATTACAAGTTCACTGAAAGACGTAACAATCCTACCGCAGAACAGTAAATAATTAAAGATCTGTGTAAACTTATTCTTCCAATTTTCAAGATCAAAAAGACTGTAATTAACTCAATAGAATTCAACTGAGTATGCATTTAAAGGTTGTGATATTCATAAAATTCTACTGATTCTGCATTCCATTTTTTCGTAACTTCGCACCTTATGCGAAACACAAACAAAAAGCCTTTACCGATACTCGAAAACATCAACGTCATCGATGCAAGTTCTGATGGACAATCGGTTGCAAGGACAGATGAATACGTTATCTTTATAAAAGGAGCTGTTCCAGGAGATATTGTTGATATACAGATCACCAGAAAAAAAAGCAAATACCGTGAAGCGAACGTTATCAATATAAAACAAAGATCCGATAAGCGAACAGAACCTATTTGCAGCCATTTTGGAACATGCGGAGGATGCAAATGGCAAAATATGGATTACAACTGGCAATTGTTTTATAAACAAAAACAAGTCACTGATGCGCTCACCCGACTTGCGAAAATTGAACTTCCTGAAATCCAGCAGATTCTTCCATCCAAAAAAGTTTACAATTACAGAAATAAACTGGAGTTCACTTTCTCAAATAAAAAATGGCTGACATCGGAACAAATAAATGATAAAAGCATAGCATTTGGAAATGATGAAGGGGAGATTACCAGAAATGCTTTAGGATTCCATATTCCAGGCATGTTCGATAAAATTCTTGATATTGACACTTGTCATTTGCAAGAAGAGCCATCGAATTCCATTCGGAATGAGATCCGAAAATATGCCTTGAAAAACGATCTCACATTTTTTGATCTTCGAGAGCAAATAGGATTCCTTCGAAACATCATTATCAGAAGTACCTCCACCGGAGAATGGATGTTAATCTTTGCATTTCATTTTGATGATAAACCTGCAATAGAAAAATTATTAGATCATCTTGCTAATCAATTTCCTCAAATCACATCCATGCAATATGTAATCAACTCGAAGCGGAATGATACTATCGGAGATCTTGATATTATTTTATATAAAGGCAATGACAGTATTTATGAGAATATGGAAGGGCTAAAGTTTAAGATCGGAGCGAAAAGTTTTTATCAAACGAATTCTGAACAAGCTTATGAACTTTATAAGATCACACGCGATTTTGCATCCATAAAAAATTCAGATGTGGTGTATGATCTTTATACAGGAACGGGAACCATCGCTAATTTTGTCGCACACCAAGCAAAAAAAGTTGTAGGAGTTGAATATGTTCCTGCAGCAATTGAAGATGCAAAGATCAATTCGGAATTGAATGGAATTACCAATACTGTTTTTTATGCTGGTGATATGAAAGACGTCTTGAACAATGATTTTATCAATGAAAATGACAAACCTGATGTAATCATTACAGACCCTCCCCGTGCCGGCATGCATGAGGATGTAACAAAAAAAATATTGGAAATAGAACCTAATAGGATTGTATATGTCAGTTGTAACCCTGCTACACAAGCTCGTGATCTTCAAATTTTGGATGAAAAATATAAAGTTACGAAAGTACAGCCGGTGGATATGTTTCCACAAACGCACCATGTGGAGAATGTAGTTTTATTAGAGAAAAGGTAATTTGGAAATTGAACAATATGAAAATTAAAATAAAAAACAGCATCGAAATCCATTCCCCTCTAAAGAGGGGCTAGGGATGTGTTTACGAAATGGCAATAAAAAAACTACTATATCTTTTAATATTTCTCTTGCTTAGTTTTTCGATAAAAGCACAGCAAGAAACAATAATATCCGGTCACGTTTCGGAAATAGGAACAAATGGAGGGATCCCTTTCGTTAATATTTATTTTAAAGGGACTCTGATTGGTGCTATCACAGACTTTGACGGGAATTACTACATAAAGACAAGCACACCTAAAGATTCTATTTACGTTTCTCTTATCGGATATAAATCAAAGGCAAAAAAAGTTCAAAAAGGAAAAACGCAAGTAATTAATTTCCAATTGAACCAAGAAGCTTTAAACTTAAATCAGGTTGAAATACGTCCGGGAATAAATCCTGCAATCCGTATAATCAGAAAAGCGCAGCTGAACAAAACAAAATATGACCGCGATAATTTAAACGCTGTCCAATATGTTAGTTACACAAAACAAGAAGCCGATGTAGATAATATTACTCCAAAAATGAGAAGATGGAGACTATTCCGGCCATTTGCTGCAATGTGGGATAGCCTAGATGTTATTGCCGGAGAGGAAAGCAAAGCAAATTTGCCGGTGATGATGAGCGAAGTGATCTCTGAAATATATTCTTTTAATGAAGGTGAAAAAAAACACGAAGATGTAACAGCTGTTAAAATAAAATTTGTTGGAATGAAGGATGGCAGCGCTGTTTCCCAACTAACAGGAACAGATTTCCAAAATTATAATTTTTGTAAAAACAATGTTGCTGTACAGGCGAAAGATATTCTTTCTCCCATTGCAGATAATGCCATGCTCTTTTATAATTATATTTTAGTGGATAGTGTTACCATCGATAGCATGAAATGTTATAAGATCGATTGCCATCCTAAAAATAAAAAAGACCTTGCATATACGGGATACATTTGGGTAACAGATACAACATTTGCAATAAAACAATTGGATCTGGGAATCACTCCGGAAGTAAACGTGAACTGGATAGATCATGCGCGTATTCAACAAGTGTTGACACCTACTGAATCAGGGCCATGGGTACCCTCACAAACACGAACTTTAGTAGATTACACAACACTAACAGACAAATTTGTTAGTATGGTTGTTCGTACTTATAATTCGAATAAAAATTTTGTCGTGAACAAACCAAAAGAAAAAGATTATTACAAAACAAGAATACAATACGCAGAAAATGCACTGACGAAAGATACATCCTGGTGGGGAGAAAACAGGCATGAACAACTAAGTCAATTGGAGTCGAAATCGTACGACATGATCGACACTGTCAGGAATATCCCTTTCATTAAAAAAGGAGTAAATATTTTATATTTTTTATTTTCCGGTTACAAGGATGTTGGACCGGTAGATCTGGGACATTATATAAATGTATATGGATATAACGCCTATGAAGGAACACGGTTAAGACTTGGTTTCAGGACCAACCAAAAATTCAGCAAGACATGGATCATAAGAGGCTATGGAGCTTATGGATTCAAAGACCAGGGATTCAAATACAATTTACAATTAGAAAAAATACTCACAAAATATCCATGGAGCAAAGCGGGAATTCAATATCGTGACGATATCGATCAGATAGGTACAAGTTTCAACTATTCGAATAATATTAATCTGGGCCAATCACCCAACAATTTAAACAGTGTCTTTGCCCAAATTGGAAATATTTCAAAACTGGTGCGTAAACAAGAAGCAAGAATCTGGTATGAAAAAGATTTTAACCGAGGTTTCAACACAAAGATCACATTTCAAAATATACGTACAAACCCACTTTTTCCTGTAATTTTTGGTGACCAGTTCAATATTTTCCAAACCAGAAAATATTCAATAACAGAAATATTATTTGATACACGCATATCTGTAAAAGAAAGATTTGTTCAAAATGGAACAGAACGAATTAGTTTCGGGAATAATAAGTCTCCTATCATCACATTTAATTATACATTGGGAATAAAAGATCTGCTGGATGGCGATTTTAACTACCATAAAGCGAGCATTTCATTTTCAAACAGAATTAGAATGGCGACACTCGGCTACTCTCAAGTATTTATAAAAGCCGGAAAAGTATTTTCACAGATACCTTATACATTGCTTGAAATTCCGCGTGGAAATGAAAATATATTTTATGGAAATAATATTTTCAATAAAATGAACTATTTTGAATTTGTCAGTGACCAATACATTCAAGCATTCTGGCAACATCATTTCAATGGTTTACTATTAAACAGGGTACCTTTTATCAAAAAATATAATTTGCGTGAAATTTTTGGGATCAATATGGTATACGGAACCTTAAGTGCGAAAAATAAAAATTTTAATTCAAACAATTCATTTACCGTGATGGATGATGTACCTTATTTTGAAGGCGACTTAGGAATTGAAAATATTTTCGGAATGATCCGGATTGATTATTTATATCGATTGACCTATAATGATGACTTCTATAAAAAGGATTATGCAGCAGCCAATCCGGGAAATAAGATAAGCAACTGGGGAATAAAAATAGGATTGCAATTTTCGTTTTAACAAACTATTAATACCAATAAATTATGATTCAGCTAAACAAAGATTACTGGACAAACAGATATCAAGCGAACGAAACTGGTTGGGATCTGGGTGATATTTCTACTCCATTAAAAGAATATATTGATCAACTTACTAATAAAAATATTTCTATTTTAATTCCCGGTGCAGGAAACGCCCATGAAGCAGAATATCTTTTTTTAAGAGGATTCAAAAACGTAACGGTCATCGACATTTCTCCTGAACCATTAAAAAACATAAAAAAACGCATTCCTGAATTCCCCGAAAACAATTTGATCCTCGGAGATTTTTTTGAACATCAACAACAATATGACCTGATAATCGAGCAGACATTTTTTTGTGCACTCAACCCGTCCTTAAGAAAAAATTACGCAGAGAAAATGAATCATCTTCTCAAAGAAAAAGGAAAGTTGGCAGGCATTCTATTTAATGAACCGCTTAATTCGGATCATCCGCCATTCGGAGGAAATAAAGAAGAATACATTTCATATTTCGAGTCCTATTTCAATTTCAAAACGTTTGATGTATGTTATAATTCGATAGAACCAAGGAAAGACAGAGAACTGTTCATCCTATTTGAGAAGAAATAGTTTTCTGATGACCGGTAAATTCATCCTTTTTTAAAAATCCGTATCTTCGCATAACGATGAATTTACGAATTGCAGTTATATTAATTCTTTTGCCATTTATGGTTTGTGCTCAACCGAAAAAGACAAAGCACAAAACAAAAAATAAAATGCAAAAACAGAGCATAGAACAATTTTATGCTGCAAATCAACTTGTTCCCGATTCTGCTTGCAGCCCTCATTTATATTATCAGGTTTATGATTGGGTAGGAACGCGTTATAAATATGCAGGTAAAACAAAAAAGGGAATTGATTGCTCCGGCTTTGTAGGTGAAATGTATAGAAATGTATATTGTATCAATTTAAGTGGTGGCTCACGTGATATATGGTCAACAGTTCAACCGGTAGAGAAAACAGATCTGCAGGAAGGAGATATATTATTCTTCAAAATTAAAAAGGGACAGATTTCACATGTCGGAGTATACCTTGGAAATAATAAATTTGCACATGCATCCGTTCAGTCTGGAGTAATTATAAGTGATCTGGATGAAGACTATTATAAAAAATATTTCTTTAAAGGAGGACGAATTCTCTGAATATTATAAAACACATTTTCAAATTGTATAATTTTAAAAATTTCAAATTAAATGAGCAAAACATTAATTTTAAACAGCAAGCAAATAGAGCAAAAAACAAATCGTATTGCATTTGAGATCTATGAAAACAATTACGATGAAAAAGACATTATCATTGCAGGAATTTCCGGCAATGGATATTTATTCGCAAAACGAATTGCAGATGTTGTTCAAAAAATATCTCCAATAAAAATTACTTTGATTGAAATTAAGATAGACAAAGAAAATCCACTTGCATCAGAGATCAAGATTTCTCTAACTGATAAGGAATTAAAAAACAAAGTGATCATCCTGGCTGATGATGTGTTAAATTCAGGAAAGACCTTGATATTCGGCGCCAAACCATTTTTGACTGCCCCGGTAAAAAGATTAACAACGGCAATATTGGTGGACAGAGGACACAATCGTTATCCAATCAAAGCAGATTTTGTAGGGTTATCGCTATCAACAACCCTGCAGGAACACATTACTGTGGATCTAAAAAAAGGAAAAGAATGTGTATACCTTAGTTAAGAATAACCGGGGTACTACCGTAGCAATTACGTACGTTAAATACTATACTCCTATTTGTTCTTTAACAAAAGAAGCCAATTCTTTTACATTCAGGTCTTTGCCTTTGACAGTATATTGTGCCTGGTGGTAAGTATCTTCACGTTTCTCTAATTGACGATTTACAAACTCTCTCAACTCCGATTCATTTTTATTGGAGATCAAAGGTCGCTTTTCTTTCGCATTCATCAATCGATTAACCAATGAATCAGCGCTCATCTTAAGATATACTGTTGTGCCATGGTTATTCATTAATTCCATATTACCATAATAACATGGAGTTCCACCACCACAAGCCACAACAAGATTTTCATCTTTATCGATCACTTTTTTCAGTGAGTTGTGTTCCATTGCTCTGAATTCTTTTTCTCCTTTCGTAGAAAATATCTCAGGGATGGACATTTTGTATTCCTTTTCAATAAATTTATCTAAGTCGATAAATTCATATCCCAATTGAGAAGCCAATGTTTCACCGGCAGAAGATTTACCACTGCCCATGTAACCATTTAAAAATATTTTTGCCATTAGTTAGGAAGTATTAGCGGTAAGTCCATTTCAGATTTACCATAATTAATAGAACTTAATTTATTCTTTTCGAAATAAAAATCAATATTTGCATGATCAAAACTTAAACGTTTTTCGCCCCACTCGTGCACTTCGGTTTCGCAAACAGTAATTCCTTTGCTTTTGAAAAGATCGACAATTTGTTTTTCGTTCAAACTGAAAATTTTATGACCCCAAAGGATCACATCTTCGTTATCGATCTCAACACAACAAAATAATTGATTGTTACTCTCATCAAAAAAAAGGGAAAATCCATCGTCCCAAAAATGCCAGACAGTGGACATACACTCCTCAATATCATCCAATAGCTCAGCTTCCTGGGCCTTGCCGAATATCTTTTCAGCTTCGGTCATATTTGCCCCAAATAGCAGGTCAGAAAGACCTAATGCAGGTTTTATTTCTAGAGCGCGACTCAATTTTCAATAAATAGATTGTTCACAATTATACTACTTTTTAACAAGATATCCACGACTTTCAGCAACAAAATATCCCCTTGTTCAATAATATATTTCAAACGAGCACAACATTGAAACAGGCTGAATATCAGGCTAAAAGAAAATAATTCAGTTTTTATTTAAAAAGGCTTTGCATAATTAAATATTGCTTCTATATTTGCACTCCCAAAATCAAATTTGGGGACTACAAAAAGTGTAGATTAGATTCCGTAGCTCAGCTGGTAGAGCATTACACTTTTAATGTAGGGGTCCTGGGTTCGAATCCCAGCGGGATCACACCAAGTGATCCGTTAAATCACGAAAGCTCTCAAATCTTTGATTTGAGAGCTTTTTGTTTTCTATAAGGTGAGCCTTTTATTCTCCGCAACCAAAAAGATCGCTGATTCAGATCCTTACACTATAATGAAACAAACATTGCACTATCCATAAAATTGGAAATAATATGGACTGAATTGAATTATCTGATCATATGGGGCCAAAAAGTTAAAAGAATACATCAATCAACCGCTTTAGTTACTTTAACTTTTAGTCCTAATTTTGTCTTGGCTTCAGAATTATTCCTATAATCCGTTAAACAAATACAACTATTATAATATGTCACCGGAATTTTTCTTGAACCTGAATTTTAATTCAATCAATAGTATTTTTCATATTGAATAATTTAATGCTCACAGTTTGTGATATATTCCTATATCAATAAACTTTTTTCAAAGCAAACAAAAGTTCAAAATGCTCAAAAATCAGGTTAGATATAAATACATTGGAGTATCCCCTTTTTTGATTCAAGAACTATCAAAGTTTTTTACAAAACAAAAACACAAAGCTTCTAATTTCATAAATCAAAAGTCCTGCAGCATCCATGGAAGAAAATATTGCTTAAAAGAACTAATGCTCAACTGTGAAATATGCGATGCGACTGAATTCAAGAACAAATATTCGTGCTTTTTGACTGCTAAAATGCAGTATTTAAAAATAGAAAATAGCAAATTATAATGATTAATTTTGTACCATAATAAAACATCAAAATAATTTCAATTAAAGGAACAGTTTGTTTTTACATTAAATTTAAGTGAAACAGCCTATTAACAAACAACATTACAGTTGCAATATTTTCTGAAAATAAAAAACCAAGCAACAGAATACATAAATAAAAATATATCTTATGAACTATATTTCAAAAGACTATTTTTCTCCAGAGCAAAATAGTTTGATCGACAAATATTTAAAACATAAAAATTATCCAAAAAAAGATGTCATTTTCCGCGAAGGACAACCCGCCTACCGCATCTATTTTATTAAATCAGGAATAGTTAAATTATGGAAGGAGGGGATACATTTTTCGGAACAAACAATCCGATTCGCAAAACAAGGCGATATGATTGGATTTTGGGGCTCTCACGAAAATAATAATTATTCTTTATCAGCAACTGCACTCACAGATATAGAATTAGGTTACATCGAGAAAGATTACTTCCTTCCTATTGCTCAGGAAAATTCTTCACTTCAACTTATTTTTCATGATTATATAAAAGAATTAAAAAAAACAGAGGATGATCTAAGAAATATGGCAGAAATGAATGTCAGGGAAAAAGTAGCACATTCAATTCTTGTATTACTTGATGTATTTAAGAATACTAATGATGCTCACGCCTATAAAACTGCACTTTCTAGAAAATCAATTGCATCATTATCAGCAGTGAGCGAAGACAGGGTGAGTAAACAATTGTCTGAATTCAAAAAAGAAAATATAATTGTACTAAATAACGAAAGAACCTCTATTGATCAAACTGCCTTACAAAAGATCATCAAGGAATATCCATGGTATTACTCCAGTGCTTATGCGATTCATCCAATCCTGGAAACATACTTCCCTTTCTCCGAAAAAATTTTTCATTGGCTCTAAAAAAATAATTGAGTAAACGACCTAACTATTTATTCTTTCTAAAAGAGTAAAACTCTTTACTATTCAAATTTTTAAAACATTTTCCTACCATTTTCAAAACGATTTCCACTGTCAGAATATTTGAAACTCTGACAAATGTCGCCTTTCTGACAGCCCACAAACAAGCTTTAGTCGGACATGCGACTGCATAGTTTCCTTCCTATGCTGCTATTTTTGCATCGTGAATCAGCAACAATCAAAGACATAAAACGCAATTGAAAGATATATTTTAATTATTAGAATTAAAAGATTTTATAATTAAGGCTATGCTAACGAAAAATCAAATATCAAACGTTTTTACAAATAAGAATAGTATTCTTTTCAAGAACAAGATCCTATATCAATATTGTACACAAGAACAAAGCAGTCTATTAGGAGAGAATATGAGCTGTATAAACTATCGAAAAGGAGAAGCTATCTTCCATGAAGGACAGCCTTCCTATCTGATCTATTTTATTTACTCGGGAGTTGTCAAACTTTGGAAAGAAGGATTGCATGGTGATGGACTGATCATTCGATTTGCTAAAGATGGAGACATGGTTGGGTTTTGGAGCTCCCATGAGAATGTTGATTATACTTTATCAGCAACTGCACTAACAGATGTACAATTATGTTATATAAAGAAAGATGTTTTTCTGCCAATTGTTCAATCAAACTCATCACTTCAAATTATTTTACATGATTACGTCAAAGAGTTAAAAAAAACAGAAGATGATCTGAGGAATATGGCTGAAATGAATGTAAGAGAAAAGGTAGCAAATTCACTTCTTGTGTTTATCAATTTATTTAAAGACAAATTGGATGAGGCGGCTTACCGAATTATTTTATCAAGAAAAGAAATAGCAGGACACTCTGCTATTTGCGAGGATAGAATAAGCAAACAATTATCCGATTTCAAAAAAGAGAAAATCATAACAATAAACAGCAAAGGGATACAAATTGATCAAAAAGCGTTGCAGAAAATTATCAACCCATATGTTTTCGCATAAAGTTTTTCAAAAAATACAGTATATCGTTTTCCACTATGAAAATTCAAATCCAAAAAATATTTTTATTAATCCAATACCGATTGCAAAGGGATAATCGACCTTTTTTATCTATTGCAATTCGTTTCTTGAATACTTTCAAAAATTCGCATATTCTGACAATTGCCGCTCTGAAGACTGCCCACAAACTACATTTCATAAGACAACCGGCAGTGTTTTATTTTGCATTTGTTGTCAATTTTGTAGTGCCAATCAATTTAATTCTTTAAACAATAAATATTGGTAATAATATAAAATACAGCTTATTAAAAATTTCAGTCAACTATTTTAAAAAACAGATTCATGAAAACAGATAATGAAAATAAAAAAAGCCACGATGAAGAAAATTCAGAAAGCCGAAGAAAATTTCTGAAACTAGGTCTTCTTGGAGGCGGAGCAGCCTTAGCAGTTTCGGGAGTAACAAAACTCTTTGCTGATTCCACTGAAAATTCAGGTGAAAAAGTTAAAGTCTTAACAACAGATGGAAAATTAGTTGAAGTTGATAGTTCAATGGTAAAAAAAGCTTCCGGCTGCAGCAGCCCTGGACTAAACATCAGAGAGGGTATTCCGGGCAAAAAATTTGTCAGAGTAATTGACCTGGCGAGATGTGAAAACAAGAGGGCTTGTATAGAAGGTTGCCAAAAAAAGCACAATTTGATCGCCCCAGTTGAATGGATTAAAGTAAAGAAAATGCAGGACGTAGAAATGGAATCTCCTTACTGGTTTCCTCAAATGTGTTATCACTGCGACAATCCACCATGCACAAAAGTTTGTCCGGTTGACGCTACATTTAAAAGAAGCGATGGCTTAGTGGTTGTTGATGCGGAAAGATGCATTGGTTGCAAATTTTGCATGGCAGCATGTCCATATTCTGCAAGAACATTCAATTTCGGAAGTCCGAAGCAAGTAGAAAATTTCGAGAAACATAAAAACGATCCGGAAAGATGCAAATCAAGTGATCCAAGTATAGTAGGAACTGTTTCTAAATGTGATGGTTGTCCGGATGAGCTTGCGCAAGGAAAACTACCTGCATGTGTAAAGAAATGTCCGAATGGTGTTATTTTTTATGGAGATGAAAATGAGGATACTGTAACAAATGGTGAAGAAGTATTCCAGCTATCTGCTTTACTCAGTGAGAGAGCCGGCTACCGACAGTTTGATACTTTGGGAACAAAACCGAGAGTATATTATCTGCCACCAGACAAACGTCTTTTCCCTTTCGAGGAAGCAAAAGAAATAAGAAATACTGAAGAATAATTATTTTAAAAAATATAAAAATAAAATTTCATGGAAAAGCTAATAACCAAATCCGAAAACGGAGTAATGGAAATGCAACGAGATGCATCCGGAATTGACGAAAATGAAAAGTACAGGGTGATGGAGGAAGAGCTTAATCTTTATAAAGAAAAGCAAAACGTTGCCGCTGGAAAAAGTAAAATTCAAAAGTATAATTTGATGGAAGAAGAATTGCTTCGTCCGATTCAAAAAATTGGCAGAGCCGGTAAAATATGGATCGGTTTTTTGGTCGCTATCTGTCTTTGTGGACTTTATGCATATTATTTGCAAGAAACAAAAAGCAAATATGAAACCATCTCATTGCGGGATTATACCATGTGGGGCGTTTACATTTCAACTTTTGTTTTTTATGTAGCACTTAGTTTAATTGGCGCATTGATGTCCGCAATACTTAAATTAATAAAGTTTGAATGGTACCGGCCTTTAACTCGTATCGCTGAAATAATTGCTGTTGCATCCATTATAATGGCAGGTGTATGTATCGTAGCTGCAATGGGTAGACCGGAAAGACTGTATTTCCTCTTCACCTACGGAAGAATTCAATCACCGATTGTTTGGGATGTAATTGTAATCATGACTTATATTACAGCAAGTTGCCTACTTCTATTCATGCCATTGATACCGGGAATTGTTATTTGCAGAGACAAACTCACAAATAAACCGGCATGGCAAAAATGGATGTACAAAAAATTGTCATTCGGTTGGAATGGAGCACCGGAACAGTGGAAAATAGTAAAGAAAAGCGTAAAGGTATTAGCCATAATGGTTATTCCGCTCGGTATTTCAATACATACAGTTACAGCATGGCTCTTTGCTACAACACTTCGCCCTGAATGGGACAGTACCAATTTCGGCCCCTATTTCGTTTCAGGTGCATTTGCTCTTGGTGCAGCAGGCATGATTGTAGCAGTTTATGTTTTTAGAAAAGTATATAGTCTTGAAAAATATCTGGAAGAAAAACATTTTGATGTATTAGGAAAAATGCTTGTTCTGCTTTCATTCTGTTATTTATATTTCAATATAAATGAATATGTAGTTCCAGCATATAAAATGAGTAGTTTGCACGCCAATCACTTGTTAGATCTTTTCATCGGAAAAACAGCTCCGACCTACTGGTTGGTGGTACTATTTGGTATAGCGATCCCTGCGATACTTCCAATGTTTCGTGCAATGCGCAAACCACTTCCGTTGACGATCATAGCAATTTTTGCAGTGATCGCAGCATGGTTCAAAAGATATCTGATAGTGGTTCCCGGTCTTTCACATCCATTTCTACCAATTCAGGATGTGCCTGAATCATGGATGCATTATTTTCCAAGCTTAGTTGAAATGACAATTGTTGCAGCAACATTTGCCGCCCTATTATTAATAATAACAGTCTTCTCAAGATTGTTTCCAATCATTTCAATATGGGAAGTAGCGGAAGGTGATGGTGTCAATATGCAAAAAATTTATAAACCTATAAAACCAGAAATGTTATGAAAAATTATTTAAAAAATAAAATGGGTGCAAGGCTTCTTGCGGTAGTTGCTTTTTCAATCCCAATGATATTATCTGCACAAGATGGAGAACCAAAACTCAAATTGAAAATAATTGAAACAGATAGCTCGAAAACCTGCAAAGCAATTGTAATGATAGATGACACCATACCCGTAAAAGGTACCGATGTAAATTTTTATGTGAAAAGATTTTTTGGATTAATACCAATTGCTCTGGCAGAAACAACAGATGAAAATGGTGAAGCAACTGTTTCATATGAAAAGAAACTGCCAGGAGATTCCCTTGGTAACATAATTCTAATAGCACAAATGGATGATGATGATGCGATCTCAGATCAAGTTATAGCCAAATGGGGAACAAAAGCAAAGTATGAATCAAAAATCAGCCAAAGAGAATTGTGGGCGTCTAGATCAAATGCACCATTATACTTGATCATTATTTCCAATGCTATTATTGTAGGTATTTGGGGTACCATGGGATATATACTATACCTCCTGTTTTTCAAAATGAAAAAGAGTGGTTTAGATTATAAGCCATAATTTATTCATCATGTATCTTTTGAACTGAACAAATCCACAATTAAAAATAATTTACCAATGAGAAAAAAAATGCGAGTTCAACAAATAAAAAAAACAATCAATTAAATCTTAAAAAAAATGAAAAAATCAATCAAAATTGTAGCACTGATCCTAGTAGGATTTGTAGTTACCACAGGCTTTATCATTTCAAAAACAAATAATCTAGGTGGAAAGCCTGACGGAAGTCCATGGCCTTGTCCGGAAAAAAATGCTAAAATGGTAAGCCAGATCAAGGCTGACGAAGGCATTCTTGCAACCGGAAAAGAAGTCTGGAATACTAATTGTAAATCCTGCCATGGAAAAACCGGTAAAGGAGATGGAATAAAAGCAGAAAATATCGATATTTCTTGCGGAGATTTTACTTCTGACCGTTATACTAAATCTTCTGACGGAGAACTTTTTTGGAAAACAACTGAAGGAAGAAAACCTATGCCATCCTTCAAACTAAAACTTTCAGATATTGAAAGATGGGCGGTAGTTCTATATACTAGAACTTTTGCAAAGAATCCAAAAAATACAAAAGAGATCTGAGTTTAAAAGAAAAATCAACAAACCTCGGTTAGTAATAGTCACAGACAATTGTTAACCGAGGTTTGTGATTTAAGATCACTCATCGTCCTCATCAAACTCTGAATCTTCATCAAAAAAGTCTTTGCCATTTTTATAGATAAACTCAATTTTATTTACAGAATCCATATACACTTTTGCACGACCATTCACAAAACCGGAAAGAACATTATCATATCTGAATGGAACCATTATTTTTCCTGTCGCATCAATAAAGCCCCACTTCTCTTCGCCCTTATCATCCAAAATAGAAACAGCAGTCAATCCTTCCGAAAAGAAAAGTGCACTGTTATATTTTAATGGAATTACTTCTTTCCCTTCATGGTTAATGTAGCCACACCGCCCATCAATATATTTATTTTTTTCTCTGCTGTAATTAAACCCAATATTAACCATTGCCATTCCTTCATAAAAATCCTCTATATAGGTATATTTAGGACTCACAACTTCCTTCCCGGTTTTATCAACAAATCCAAACAATCCCTTTTTTTTAACTTGAGCTAATCCATTATTAAAATAACTGAGTGTATTTATTTCATCATAGTCATATTTAATCGGAATGATCTCCTTACCCGTTTTATCAATAAAGCCAAATTTATTTCCTATCACGACACAAGCCATTCCTTCAATGAAAAAGCCTGTAGTATCATAAATCATTGGAGTAATTTCTTTTCCTGATTTTTCAATAAATCCCCATTTTATTTCATTCTTACCATTCCGAAGAGCAACTGTAGCCAAACCTTCAGAGAAACTTTTGGTGCTAACATATTTCAATGGAATCGCCTCCTTGCCTTCATAATTTACAAACCCACTTTTCCCCCAATCACTACCCCAGCCTCCATTCACCACAGCCATACCTTCATTGAAATCTCCGGTAAAAAAATACTTCGCAGGAACCACTTCATTCCCAGAAAGATCCACAAATCCAAACAATCCATTTTTTTTTGTATGTGCAAATCCTTCTTTGAAATGACTAAGAATATACGCACTTTCATATTCATATACCAAAGGAATCTTCTCTGAACCTTCCTTATCAATAAAGCCATAAAAATCCCCCTTAACTACGCAAGCCAGGCCATTATTAAAATCACCAACTGTATCATAAACAAATGCAGTTATTTCTTTGCCAGTCTTATCAATAAATCCCCAGTGTTCACCTTCCTTGACGGAAGCAAATCCTTCAGAAAAATCCGCAGCGTAATCATATTTTAGCGGAATTAATTTTGTTCCTTGTTGATCTATATATCCAAATTTCCCAAAACTCGTTTCAAATGTTTCAGTATTAAAAACATTACCGATATTAACCCTTGCAAGACCTTCATGAAATTCACCAACAAGATTGAATTCAGGTTTTATCAGAATATTAAATAATGAATCTCTAAAACCATATTTACCTTGATCATTAATAAAGGGAAGAAACTTTTGTGCACTAGAATTTTCAGTATAAAAACATAGTAACAAAAAAAGAAAAATATTTTTCATATTGCAAACAATTAAAGATCTAGTAAAGGATATACTAAAAACCTCCGTTCATTTTTTTTTTGCTTAAAAAAACAAGAAATAGAAGTAATACTGAAAAGACGCTAATATATCACGTTATTCATTTTTGCCGATAGGTTTTCCAATTTGAATCAATAGTATCATTATGAATTTAATATTTAAGTGTGCCGTAATTGAAATTACATTATTACAATTTAAGAATTCTATTAACAAAGAAGAATATACACTACAATGCTATACAACGAAATTAACAACAGAATCCTTCAATTGCAAGTAATTTGTCAAAGGAAATCTAATTCAAGAGCAATGACAATTCAACATTCCTTTCCAGGAAGCTAAATAATATTTCCAAAACATTCCAGCATGAGACAGATATGAACGCCAATGCCAATATTAAAATCATAAAGAAATTGTATTGTATTTATATTTTTCAAATGAAGAATTTATCTAACAATCAATGAAGGAATGAAAAAACAATTCTTACAAAATTCTCTACAAACGCCTGTAATATAAGCATTCACAGCTTACATGCTTTTATTTTTTAACACAAAATAAAAAAAGAAACAGATTACTTTATTATTGAAGACCACACAAAATGACCTCTAAAATGCCTCATTTAGTGAAGATTAACTGTTAATTTATCAACAAAATGCAGGTTTATCAACAATTATACGCTTTTATGGCCTTAAAACTTGCGCAGTTACAGATGTTTTAATATTTTAGCTATATAATTACATGTTAAACCCTAAAAACAAACAAAATGAACAAAGCTGAATTAGTTGACGCAATCGCATCAGAATCAAAATTAACAAAAGCAGATTCTCAAAGAGCATTAGAAGCATTTGTTAATGCTACTACAAAAGCACTTAAAAAAGGTGACAGAGTTGCATTAGTAGGTTTCGGATCTTTCTCTGTTGCAAAAAGAGCTGCAAGAGTTGGAAGAAATCCACAAACTGGAAAAGCAATTAAAATCGCTGCTAAAAAAGTAGCTAAATTTAAAGCTGGTGCAGAATTAAAGAAAACAGTTAACAAATAGTCGTCAACTGAAATTATAAAAAAAGTCCCGTAGCAATACGGGACTTTTTTTATTTTACATACAACAACATGACCAGGAATTTAATCACACGTTACAAATACACTGATTAAAACAATTAAGAACAAACAAATAATCTAATTCAATTTTTCAACTCCTCTTTGCATAACCCAATATAACCCCTTAACATTGGTTTCCCATTTTGGTAAAATATAAACAAGAATAATTTCTTCTATCAAATCCAGGATTGTTATCACCGCAGCAGAGTAAAACAAAAAATAGATCGGGTGATCAAGCATAAAAATAAGGATCAAAAATAAACCTTGTAAAATAGCAGCGCCCTTTGCCAGATAAGTATGGAAGCTTGAAGTTTTATGATATTTTACAATGGCAAATATCATTTGAAATATAAATAGTGAAAGCAAAATAATAATCAATTCAATATTAGAATTTATAAACTCTCTTTTAAAAACAAAAACACCAACAATTGCAGAAACAATTGTGAGATCATCCGCAACAGAATCAATCCTAGCACCAAAAACACTTGTTGAATGAAATTTTCTCGCAAGAAAACCATCTATCAGATCAGTAAAAAAACTTATCGGGAGCAACCATTTAAATAAATCATAATTTCCTATAAAAATTAAAAATATCAAAAAAGGAGCGGCAGCAAGCCTATATATAGTGATTGAATTAATAATATAGAAACTACTTTTTTTCATTTTTAAATAATTATTCAAAAAATAAAATAAGGTAACAAAAAACAAAAGGTACTGAACCCATCAAAGAATCAAATCGATCTAAAATTCCACCATGACCCGGCAGGATCGATCCTGAATCTTTTACATTCACACTTCTTTTCATCATAGATTTGATCAGATCTCCATATGTACCGGTAACAATAACAATCAAGGAGATAATCATCCAATCAGACAATGACAAAATTGTAAAAAATAATGAAGAAACAAAAGCAGCTAATAATGAACATATGGCTCCACCAAAACTTCCCTCCCATGTTTTATTAGGAGAGATCCTTGCAAACAAATGATTACTCCCTAAAATTTTTCCAAAAATAAAAGCTCCGGTATCATTCGACCAAACAATTATAAATAATCCTAAAATTACAGTGGGCACATAAACACCTTTCCAAAAAGGATTAAAGGCGGTTAATAATAAAAAAACAAGAGGAATGGAAACATATAAAATACCCATAAAAGTGAAAGCCAATCCACTAATAACTTTTTCAGATCTGGAATAGAGTGCAATTAAAAATAATATAAAAACAGAAGGAATATTGATCAATAAAATTTCCCAATCAAAGTAATTCAACTCAGCTATAATAAATGAAAATAACAAAACCAAGGAAACAATCATACCATATGTTATCATTGGCGAAGCGGATTCAAACAAACGATAAAATTCCCTCAATCCAATAATATTAATCAATACTACCAAAGTAAAAAAACTATAACAACTCCAAATAACTGACAGCCAGATCCCAAAAATAAGAACCACACCAGTTAAGAACCGTTTCATCAAATTTGTCATTTCCATATCCTGGTTTCAAGTGTACGCAATAAAAATAATGTTACATTTTTTAACACAAACGACTTTACATTTAAAATTTCATAAATAAACCACCTACGAGATCCTAATACCAAGAAGAGTCATATCATCTGTTTGTTCGTTTTCACCTTTCCAAGAATTAATAGTATAGGTTAGATTCTTTTTCTGATGTTGCATAGGTAAAAGATGATTTGTAAACAAAACCTGCCTCAATTTTTTATATTTAAAAGTTTTATCATGCTCCCCTCCTATCTGATCCGTCATTCCATCAGTAAATAAATACAAACAATCTCCTTTTTCCAAGTCAATTTCGCAAGAAGAAAGTGCAAAAGATTTTTCAGAAGATTCACCAATAGAACACCTATCCCTATAAAGTTCAATTATTTGATTTTTCCGGATAATAACTCCTTTCATTTTTGCAGAGGCATAATTCATTTTCATGTTTTTATGATCAATACAACAAACGATCATATCAGCTGTCTCTTGTATCAAATTCTTTCTATTCTGGAAACGAATATCCTTTATCTCTTCGTGAATGCCATATAATATCCCCAAGGGTGTACTTACATCAGTTTTAATTAAATGCGAAAGAACATTAAGTACCATTATGGAAATATAGGAAGCCGAGACACCATGCCCTGTGCTATCACCGACAACTATAAAAGACATTTCCCGAAATTTCTCAACTCGATAAAAATCACCACTAATTATATTTTGAGCTTTGTATATCAGAAAAGATTCAGGAAAAGCTAAATCAAGATCTTCTTCTGATGTTAAAAATGAATTATGAACATGTTTGGCATAATTAATACTTTCTTGTAATTCAACTTCAACTTTTTCTTTTGCATACGACAATTTCTCTTCAGCGAGTTTCTGCTTTGTAATATCTACTCTCATACTAATGTATTTAATCGGTTTTCCATCCTTTTCCAAAACAGGAACTATAGTTGTCAGCACCCAATAATCAGATCCATCTTTAGCTTTATTTTTAATTTCACCATGCCATACCTTACCGGAACCAATTGTTTTCCATAATTCTTTCAAAAAAGATAGTGGAGTATCCGGATGACGGGTTATACTTAACGGTTTACCCTTTAACTCAATTTGAGAATACTTTGAAACTTTACAAAACTTATCATTAGCATACAAAATATTTCCATTCAGATCAAAAATAGTTAACAGTGATAACGCATCAAATATCTGCATATGAGATAAAAGTTCTGACTCAATTTTATTAAATCCTTTAATATTATCAATTGCTAAGTCACCTATATTAGATTCCAACTTATCCATATGAAAAGAATCATCGCAGATTGAAGGCTCAGAAGGAGGTTTTAGTAATGTAGCATTATCAAAATAATCCATGACAAATTTTTGGAGTAAAAAAGCGATTCATATTAAATTAAAAACTATTTATTGAGTGCATTCGTTGCCTCGCCAACATTTACCTTGACCTTACCTTTAAAGGCTATAATATAGGCATCCTTAAATCCCATTGCAGTTATTTCCGAAAGACGACTTTGAGCTGAATCTAAATCTGAGAATTCTCCTGTAATGTATTTATTAACCCCATTTTCATTAATTTCCATAATCTTACCACATTTTTTATAGTAGATAGAATTTAATGAGAGTTGTCTTTTTTCTAAAGCAACTAATTGTACACTAAATATTACCCTTTGTTCTGAAAAGAAGTTTGAAGACACATTTCCATTGTCACTTACATCAATTATTTTTATGGGAGGCAATGATAAATAATCAGACTTAGCACCAACAAATTCATCCGCAACAATTACAGGTTTAATGTTAGTTGCTGTATGTTTGAAATAATAGTCAGAATAGATCATCTTTAATTTTTCAATAGTTTTGTCAGTATCATTATTATCAAAAGAAAAATTATTTGCAAGGTAATTATACCTCACCGAAGAACTGTAACTCTTAAGAACGGAGGCGTCAATGTCTTTAATTACCTCAAAAAGAAAAATATCAAAATCCAAAGAATAATCCTTGGCAGTATCTTTTGGGCCATGGGTATCAATTAATACTATTTTTGAAATAAAACCATGTTTGGAAACCCTCACTTCAAATTTCTTGTTCAGGAGCAATTTTATATTGCACTTCCCATAAATATCTGAGCAATAAGTTTCTTTAGATAGCTTATCTTCATCAAAAATGGTAATTTCAGTGCCGCTGACAAGACATTCACTCTGTCCCTGAAAATACAAACACTGTTTTACCAATCCCCTCATTTCTAAAAAATGCACCTCCGGATTTGTGCTAGCTTTTGATTCGATAGTAGCCGTAATAGATGCTAAAACAACTACAATATAAAATAAATGTTTCATGACTATCAGATTTAGTAATAATTACACAACGAAATTAATCAGTATATAAAAAAGCATCAATGACACTCATCAAAAAATACATTATATTTTATCACTACAAATCATCAAAATAAAAACTTTTTAAAATGAAGTTTTTATTTGAAAAATAAATAAAAAAAATAAAAAAAAGCCTAAGAATAAACGCTCAGAAGTTTGATATAAATAGAAAAAAAGAACAATTACCTAAATAATTGAAATGCCAAATTTAAAATTTATATAAAACATGAATAAAAGTATATTCAAAATAAATCATCATTTAATTTAACCCTTGTTTATATTTTATTTGATTGAAATAAAATTTAATAAAATTATATTTTTAATGAGAAAATATTTTATAGTAATCTATATCACAAATCCAGATGATTAATATCACTGCAATAATAACGATAACATTGATCACAAGAATGGGAAATATTGGTCATTCCAAATACTGAGCTCCAGCCATAATTTTGACCAACAAAATTCAAAATAAAAATGAAAATGAAAAAACCAGAAAATTTCGAAACAGTTTGCTGCCCGCAGTTTCATCCGAACAATTGGCAAGAAAAGGAAAAGATTTTTAGAAATAAATTATTTTTAAAAGATCATGTCACTAGTATTTTTCATATACCATTGAATTATGGGTGGGTTATGGAAAGAGATATGGCCAAAATTGAAAAAGCACATGCAAAAACTTCTGACGGATTGGTTCTTACGGATGAAATATCCCCTTGGGGAGCAGATGTGTATATAGAAGTAGAAAAAGAAGTTCCTAAAACTGAAATGGAAAAAATATCAGGCACATTTTTGACAAAAGTGTTTGAGGGTCCATATAAGAACATGGGGATATATATGGAGGAAATGAAATCCTATGTAAAATCAAAGAACAAAGAGATTAAAAAGCTCTACTTCTATTATACTTATTGTCCAAAATGTGCAAAAGCATACGGTAAAAACTATATCGTTATTCTCGTTCAGATCTAAAAGAGAAAGTTTTTGAGAAAATATTCACAAAACTAAAATAATGAAATTGATTACAATCATTTCAATTTTTGATACACGTCATCGAAAACGGGGTAACATATTTATTACTTTGCCTTCGGTGATTCGACTTGTTTGGCATTGGGATTTTCATTAAAAAAAAGACTATAAAACTAGAACAAAATGATTAAGAAAATAATTTGTCCGACAGACTTCTCTATGGCAGCTATCAATGCCACAGAATATGCAGCCAATCTCGCGAAAGAAATT
>CANJPX010000056.1 GCA_947476185.1 Bacteroidota bacterium | reverse complement strand
GTTGAAAGTATTAAAGACTTAGACAACAAAATGGTTGCAAAAGATTCAATCATCAATGTTTTAAAAACGAATGATTCGATCCTTGATTATCGTTTAACAATTTTAGAAAGTGCGTTAAATGCTTGTTGCAATAATAACCACTCGGTGCAACAAAATAATAATTCAAATAATTTGATAGCACAGCAAGATGTAAATCTAAAAGACGGTCAAGCAATTGTATTAGATCAGAACGTTCCAAATCCATTTGCAGAACAAACAACTATCAATTATTTTTTACCTGAAAATGTAGTCAGAGCGCAATTGCTTTTTTATAATGTTTCCGGTAAATTAATTCAATCAGTAGATTTGAATGAAAAAGGAAAAGGAAGTTTAAATGTTTTTTCCAGTGATTTAAGTAATGGCATTTATACATATACTCTTGTTGTGGATGGTAAAATTATTGAAACAAAGAAAATGGTTAAACAACAATAAGAATTTTGTTATAAATTGTTATTTCAAATAAAAACCTTCAAGCATTGGCTTGAAGGTTTTTTAAATTTATTACATGCGTCAATTACAACTTTTCAGGAGTACTATTTTCTTCTTTCATCCAATTTTTACTTCTGCAGGAATTTTTAAAGCGTTGTTTAAATTGTTCTTTTTCTTCCGGGCTCATATTCCCAAATCGTTCATGCATCCTGTATTTCCAATGGTTGTGACCGTTCCCGCAATGTCCGCCTTTCCCAAACTTACGGCCAAATCCTCCGAATAATATCTTAGATAAGATCAATAATCCAATCGCTTGGCAAAATGTGATGATCGGTCCGTGAAAAAGAACGGGCACTAACCAATTCCATAAATACATTGTTCCGAAACCAAAAAGTAAAACAAAAAATGTGATACCTGCTACTATTTTTATTCCCATTAGGAATTTGAATTTATTTTTCATGATTTTAATTTTTTTAATTGTTTAGTAATTCATCATACAAGCTGCGCAAACGTTCTTGTAAATACATAACTGCATATCGCTTTCTGGAAATAACGGTTTTAATTCCGGTATTGGTTTGTTCGGCAATTTCTTTCAAACTTTTTCCATCAATTTCATGAAGTACAAAAACCTCTCTTTGGTTTTCCGGCAATTCTTCAAGTGTATCGGCTAATACTTCTGATATTAGCTTTAACAAGATCTGTGTGTCGGCCGTTGTTTCCATTGATGGAATGATGTCTGAAAGTAGAAGCGCTTCATCGTCATCTGAATGGTTGAAAGATATATCATCCAGTCTGTCTGGTTTCATTTTGCGATACCAATCCGTGATCTTGTTTCTCGCGACTCTGTAAAGCCATGCTGCAGTATTTTCGATGATCTCGCTTTGCACCAGCTCGTAGAAGACATCCTGCAGGATATCTTCGGCATCCTCTATAGTAGGCGTACGGTTGCTGATGAAAGATAAAAGTTTGCCTCTTTCCTTTTTTATTGTGTTGGTCAGAGATTCGTCTTTTGCCAGACTATCGACAGAATATTGCGTTTGTTCAGCCATGTTTGATTATAAAGACGATTGAAAAATCAGAATACTTTAAACTATTTTAAAAATAATTTACTGAGTGAAAAATTGGAAGAATGATACATCCCCCTGCCCCCTTCGAAGGGGGACACATTTCATCCCCCTGTCGCTTCGAAGGGGGACACATTTCATCCCCCCTGTCGCTTCGAATGTGGACACAATTCATCCCCCTGCCCCCTTCGAAGGGGAACACGATTCATCCCCCAGCCCCTTAGAACTGGGACGCACTTTGTAATAAATTATGAAACAAAAAATGGCGGAACTGTCGTTCCGCCATTCAGAAAAAGTATTTTACGTTAATTAAAATTTTACCAAAGCAGGGATTCTGCGTTGTGCTAAAAAGAAAGAACCGAATAGTATCGCATTAAAGAAAACATCACCCAATAGGGTTGGACCAAAAAATGGTATACCTAAAATATAGGTTGTGCCTAATCCCGCTGCACCGCCAACACCCCCAGTTGCTGCCCATACACCAAAATTGGTGATGATAAAAAACAAGGAAGATGAAAGTAATGAAGCTCCAATGATTGTCTTTGTATTTGTATTTTTTCTAACATATATTCCGATTGCAGAAGTTAAAATAAAAGCAACGTAAACGTATGCTATTGTGTTATGAAAGCCCCATCCACTGGTTACTTCTAATGCTGCATCGGAGATGAACATTGCTATTAAAGGAATAATGAATGCCAAACGTTTATCGGAAAAATAAACGCCACCAAATAATGCCATTGCAGCAATAGGAGTGAAGTTAGGGATATGAGGCAATAATCTGCTGAATGCGGCGATTAATATTGCTGATGTAATAAATATAAAGCGCGGGGAGAATAGTTTCTTTGTCATGGTGATTGTATTTATAAAAACAAATATAAGTTTATTTTCGAAATTTTGATGAAAGACATGTAATGAAATTAGGTTTGGATCACACCAACATTATATTGCTTGGTGATAGGAGCATGGTTTGCCATTTCTATTCCCATAGAGATCCATTTTCTGGTATCCAAAGGATTTATGATAGCATCCACCCATAATCTGGAAGCGGCATAATACGGTGTTGTTTGTTGATCGTATCTGTCTTTTGTTTTATTATAAAGTTCAGCCTCTTTTTCCGGAGTGATCAATTCTCCTTTTGCCTTTAAGGAAGCTATTTCTATTTGAACTAATACTTTCGCTGCCTGCGCGCCGCCCATTACTGCTATTTGTGCTGTTGGCCATCCTACGATCAATCGCGGGTCATATGCTTTTCCGCACATTGCATAATTTGCTGCTCCGTAACTATTTCCAATGATAATCGTGAATTTCGGAACAACAGAGTTTGCCATTGCACTTACCAGCTTCGCGCCATCTTTAATGATACCACCATGTTCGGAGCGGGATCCAACCATAAATCCGGTTGCATCTTGCATAAAAAGCAAAGGGATCTTTTTCTGATTGCAATTCATGATAAAACGAGCAGCTTTATCGGCACTATCACTATAAATAACGCCGCCAAATTGCATTTCACCTTTTTTACTTTTCACCACTTTACGTTGATTGGCAACTATACCGACCGACCAGCCATCAATACGGGCCAGTCCGCAAATAATGCTTTGTCCGTATGCCTCTTTATATTCTTCAAAATCCGAGTCATCGATCAAACGATAAATAACTTCATGCATATCGTATTGTTTATCGCGAGCATCAGGAATGATCCCCAATATCTCTTTCGGATCTTTTTTGGGAGCAATTGCTTCAACGCGATTGAAACCAGCTTTATCAAAATGCCCTACTTTACTCATGATATTGCGGATACGATCAAGGCAATCTTTATCATCCTTGCATTTATAGTCGGTAACACCGGATATTTCACAATGTGTGGTAGCACCTCCTAATGTTTCGTTATCAATATTTTCTCCGATCGCAGCTTTTACTAAATAAGAGCCTGCAAGAAATATACTTCCTGTTTTATCAACGATCAGCGTTTCATCGCTCATGATCGGAAGGTAAGCCCCACCTGCAACACAGCTTCCCATCACCGCTGAGATCTGCAAAATTCCCATACTACTTATAACAGCATTGTTGCGGAATATTCTGCCGAAATGTTCTTTGTCAGGAAAAATTTCATCTTGCAAAGGCAAGTAAACACCAGCGCTATCAACTAGATAGATGATCGGTAAACGATTTTCCATTGCAATCTCCTGTGCACGCAAATTCTTTTTTCCTGTAATAGGAAACCAAGCACCTGCTTTTACAGTAGCGTCATTGGCAAGAATAATACATTGACGACCGCTTACGTATCCGATAACAATTACAACTCCACCTGCAGGACATCCTCCATGTTCCTTATACATCTCGTCACCTGCAAATGCAGCTATTTCAATAGTTTTTGAATCTTTGTCGGTAAGATATTCAATTCGCTCACGTGCAGTCATTTTACCCTGCTCATGCATTTTATCGATCTTGCTTTTTCCTCCTCCCAAATAAATCTTTTCCAGCTTACGTTCCATTCCAGAAATAAGCTGTTTCATCACATCTTCGTTTTTATTGAATTCTATATCCATAATTGTTTAGTTCAACGTTCTTTAATTTCAAAGTTTATAGTTAGATAAGTAAATTGATCAAACATTAAACTTTGAAACATGAATCTTATTTGATTGCCAAATATAACAACAAATCATTGTTTTTGTTTAAAATCTCTAGCTTTTTAAGAGAACTTTGAACTGATTTTTGTCACATTGATTTAGGAAAATCCCATTCTGAAAAAAGGAGTAATAAATTTATCTGTTCTTTCAAATCCTCAGGAATTTTTCTATCTGTTCAAATTTTGAAACAATAGAATTATAACGTTGCCAAGGACTCGGAGCCTTGGTTGAATAAAAGGTCAACAATGCTTAGATTTGGAAGGAAACCGTGTTTGGACCCAAATACTTGAATATAAGTTGTTGCTGTAAAGAGAGGATCTTTATTCAGGCTCTCTTTTGGTGAAATAATATTCCTTAGGTCATCTGCATCAGTGTATGTCTCGTGGTATTCGCTGCTAAAAGAATAATTTGGCTTAAGTTTTAATAGTTTGAAGATCTCCAGATTTAGTGATTCATTAAGATCGATCAGAAATTCAAATTTTTTATCCGTATAAAAAGGTAAAAAGTCGTCTTCGTAATATTCAAAAAAAGGAGAACATCTGTAACATGATTCCAAGCTTCTCCAATGCAATTTTTGCCAGTCGTGGTCGTAAGATATTCTAATATCTTTTACCGCCTGCCGGTGATTGCGTTTCACTAAAGGGATGCTTAATGTTAATGGACCGTTTGGAGAGTATATGTCACAGCGGCTTCTATAGGTTTGTTTTTGGAAATGCTCATGATGTTCAATGATGCATTTTTCATAATTTTTTAACTTGGAAAAATATTGAATAGGAGCAAGGTAAGCGGTAGAAAGTATTGCTAATTGGTTCATTCGTTCAAGGATCAATAGTTCATTGGTATTCCTAATTTAATCTTTTGATTTTTTCTTTTGTAAAAATAAAAATTTAATGATATTCAGATTTTTTTCGTCACAATTTTTTTACCATTTGATAGGTAAACTAGTCAACCGACTTAAACCATCTGTTCCCCCGAATACTATTTCCTCCATCCGTTTTATCGATAGACATCAAGATCAGAACAGCTTTTCCAACAATATGATCTTCCGGAACAAATCCCCAGAAGCGGGAGTCAGCTGAGTTGTGACGATTGTCGCCCATCATGAAAAAGTAATTCATTTTAAAAGTATAATGAGTGGCATATTTATTATTTATAAAAATAGAATCATTGCTGACACGAAGAACATTGTTTTCATAAACCTCAATGATCCTTTGGTAGAGTGGGAGTGAATCCATTGTCAATTTTACGGAATCGCCTGCTTCAGGAATGTAAATTGGACCGAAATGATCTACATTCCATAAAAAATGTTCACTTTCCGGAAACATGTAATCATTGTATCCTCCTTTGCGATCGATCAGTGGCTCAACAGATGTCACGTGAGGAAATTTTTTCATTTTTTGCACATTTTCGACATCTAAAGTGAACCAAAACTCACCTTTATTTTGCATCCGGTCACCTTCTGTGATCCCAATTAATTTAAGGGAATCGTTATTGATAGAATCAACATCTGTTTTAATTTTGTAGTCGAATTGAAGTTTCTCTGCACGGTCGTTAAATTTCCCATTTATATAAACTAAACCGTTGCGTACTTCTAATGTATCACCTGAAATTCCGACACATCTTTTAATATAAAAAGTTCGCTGATCAACAGGGCGGTCATCCTCCATCGGCCAATTAAAAACCACCACATCATTGTGTTCGATTTGAGGCGGACCGAAAAGTCGCAAATAAGGAATTTTCAACCATTCCAGATAGGAATTAGTATTTTCCGTGAATGGTAATCGCTGGTGTGCAAATGGAAATGAAATTGGAGTGTTTGGGATTCTCGGTCCGTAACTAAGTTTACTTACTAAAATATAATCACCTGTGAGCAGGGTCTTTTCCATCGAAGCGGAAGGAATAGTGAATGCCTCGAAAAAGAAGATCCTAAATAACAGGATTGTAATAAAAGCAAATAATATTGCTTTGATCCAATCTTTAATGGTTGATTTTTTTATCAATTTATTTTCATTATGCTCTCTTCAAAAACTGAAGGATTGTAATGCTATTTTTTTATGATTTTAGCTGCACGTTTTTTTCTAATATAAACGAAACCAATGATCCCTAATACCATAACAATAAAATGGACTAAGTAAGAACGTGACAAACCTTCTGTACTAACAAAACAGAAAAAACGTTCCCATCTGAATCTTCCTTTTTTTGAATCCTGAGTAAATGATTTTACGAGTCCCACACTTCCGGATAAAGGATTTTTTTCAGGATCTTTTATGCTAAGCCAAACAAAAACAGGTTTACCAACAATATGGTCTTCCGGAACAACTCCCCAATAGCGGGAATCGGCAGAGTTCTGACGGTTGTCGCCCATCATGAAATAGTAATTCATTTTAAAGGTATATGACTTAGTTTCTACCCCATTGATAAAAATTTTATCTTTTTTAATTTCTAATTTGTTCAGTTCATAATTTACGATGACGCGGTCATATAATTTGATGTTTGTTGTGTCAAGGTCCACGGTTGCATTTTCTTTTGGAATAACAAAGGGCCCAAAATTATCATTGTTCCATTTGATAGCCGGGGAATGCGGAAATATCCTGTTCTGATATTCCCCTTTGGGAGTAATTTCTTTTATTACGGAAATCACATTTTGTAGCTTTTTAATTTGTTCAACAGTAGACAAAGGCATGTTCAATAAATAATCAATTGTATCACCGGTAATACCGATCACTCCCATTTCATCAATATAAATATCATATTTGTCCAAAATGCGGACATTGGGTACAGTTCTTCTGGATTGTTGGTCGTATTCTCCAAAAATAAAACCGATGGTCTTTACAAAGTAATGGTATTGAGCATGTTCAGGTGTTACAACATGTTTGTCGTTGATATAAACTTCTGCATCTTTAATTTCCAGTTTGTCACCTGCGATGGCCACACAACGTTTAACGTAGTTTTCGCGCTTATCAACAGGGCGAGCAACAACATCTCCAATCGGCTGAAACATACCCTCTCCAACTTCGATCCTCGCATCCGGTTTGTTAAAAAGGCTGGAAACATGATTGTCCCTGCAGATTTGATAATAACTTTGATTTTGATAATTCAATGCAACAGTATCACCATCAGGATAATTAAAAACTACAATATCGTTGTTCTTAACATCACCAAATCCGGGTAAACGGAAATAAGGCAATTTGAACCATTCTAAAAACGATTTAGTAGCCTTTGTTCCCGGAAGTGTATGGTGAACAAATGGAAATGAAAGTGGTGTGTTTGGAATCTTAGCTCCGTAACTTACTTTACTTACAAATAAATAATCACCTACCATCATCGATTTTTCGAGAGAAGAAGTAGGAATTGTGAATGCTTCGAAAAAGAAAGTTCGGATCACAGTTGCTGCGATCACTGCAAATACTATAGCTTCAGTCCATTCTCTTGCCATCGAAGGTTTCAACTTGCTTTGGTCTTCAGGACCAACATAAACAGTGTCTTTTTGAAATGCGAGATAGGGTAAATAGAAATATCCGAATAAAAATGCGATTGTTTTATCTTGAAAAGAACGTTTGTTAAATGATTTTGCAGTAAGCAAATACATTATCGCAACCATTAAAAAATTGATCCCCGGAGTAATTATCAGGAAGATCCACCACCATGGCTTTTGAATCACTTTCAACCATACAATAAAATTATATGCAGGAATAAAAGCCTTCCATCCCTTTTCTCCTGCCATAGGAAATAGCTTCCAAAGTCCTATTATGGTTGTAATTGAAAAAAGTATGAGCAATAAATAAGAAGTATCCATAATTGTGTTCTGTGTTTGAAAGTTTAAAGTTTGGATTAATTGTTATGAGTAACGAATCTCTATTCTTTTATTGTTTTTTTTATGTTAATTAATGTGAATTGTTCAGCAGATCATTCATGCTGAAGACCCCTTTTTTATTTTTTACCCATTCAGCGGCAATTACTGCTCCCAAAGCAAATCCCTTGCGGCTATGTGCAATATGAGTAATATTTATTTCATCAACGGCGGAACTGTATGAAACGGTGTGCGTTCCTGGTACCTCATCAATCCGTTTTGAAAGTATGCCAAGTTCATTTTTGTTTTCAGTTAAATCATTCACCCATTTGTTCTTTAGATCAACATTCTCAATTATTTGATTTGCTAATGAGATTGCCGTTCCGCTAGGTGCATCTAGTTTATGAATATGATGGATCTCTTCTATTGAAATTGAATAATCGGGATATGAATTCATAAGTTTTGCCAGATATTCATTTATTTTAAAAAACAAATTTACGCCAATACTGTAATTAGAAGAATAAAATAAAGTCTGATTTTTATTATTGCAATTTTGCTTTACCTCATCCAATTCTTTTTGCCATCCGGTTGTTCCCACAACGACAGGAACCCCTGCTTCAAAACATTTGTAAATATTGTTTATCACAGCTTCTGGAGTACTGAATTCGATGGCTACATCGGCTTGTTTTAGTTCTTCTGATGTAAAAGAAGATGCATTTGAAATATCCACTTTCAACACAATATCGTGTCCTCGGGCGATAGCTATTTGCTCGATCTCTTTCCCCATTTTCCCATATCCGATAAGTGCGATCTTCATAATTTTCTTAATTTTTTAATCTTAATTTTTTTTGCTTCATCTTTAAGGAGTAGGAGAGATTTTATTCTGATCTATAATGATTGTAATCTTTCTTCTCTTCTTTGAATGACAAACTAAAGTTAATTCCTGTTGTGTATTTGTTATAGCCAATTGTATTGATCAATGCCGGCTGTATTTTTAAAGACAGGTCATCACTCACATCAAAAGTAAACAAATGTGCATCAACACTTGCATCAATTATGTTAAAAGCATATAAAGCTGCAAATCCAATCACAGTGAGATCGCGGTAACGGTGATAATATTTTTGCAATGTATTCAGGTTGTCATCACTGTATACGCCA
This sequence comes from Bacteroidota bacterium, assembly GCA_947476185.1. GTDB lineage: Bacteria > Bacteroidota > Bacteroidia > 2-12-FULL-35-15 > 2-12-FULL-35-15 > 2-12-FULL-35-15. The sequence goes on along the minus strand of CANJPX010000056.1, from coordinate 16,011 downwards.
ACATAATTATCAACTGTTGTAGGATCCGAATCAATACGGTATTTATAAGCATTACGATATTTTAAATAATGCGATTGGTTGAATTGAAATGAATAGATCAATCCGGCAGTGCCAGCATAAATGATGGGTGCTTTCCAATATTTTTTATTGTAAATCTGTCCGGCACCGGGTAAAACAGCAGATAAAATGGCAGCTTTTTTTGGAGAATGATAGTTACTGGTTTTTGTTTTTACAACTGAAAGTGTATCGTTTTTTAATGAGTCGCTTTTTGTAATGGTAACAGTAGTATCCATTATCTGAGCGCTAAGGGATGGCGTAAAAAAAAGCAAAAAGGTTATTCCAATAAATGATTGAAATAACCTGCTTGTAATACAGTTATGAAGGCTGAGTTTAGGCATCCAAAAGATCCAAAATGCGTTTCAAGTCGTTGTCTGATTTAAAAGGAATAACAATTTTTCCTTTGCCATTCGATTCTTTACTGATTTGTACTTTGGCGTTGAATACAGCCCTTAGGTCTTCAACTAAAGTTTGTTGCTCAACAGATAAAACAGCTTTTGTAGATTTTTTTTCTGATTCGGATTTACCTGTTTTTGTTGTGATATCGGTTTTTACACCACGAGCAAGATCTTCAACATCGCGAACAGAAAGATCGTTCAATACAATTTGATTATAAATATCCAACTGTTTGTCGTGATTCTCAATGCTAATCAATGCACGGGCATGTCCCATTGATATATCTCCATTGCGGATAGCTAATTGAATTTCAACAGGCAATTTAAGTAGTCTCAAATAATTTGTAATGGTAGAACGTTGTTTACTTACTTTTTGTGATAGTTGTTCCTGAGTAAGCGAACATTCGTCAATCAAACGTTTGTAGCTGATGGCGACTTCAATAGCATCTAAATTTTCGCGTTGAATATTTTCTACCAATGCCATTTCCAACATCGCTTGATCATTTGCAATGCGGATATACGCTGGAACGCTTGTTAAACCGGCTAATTGAGAAGCGCGATACCTTCTTTCTCCGGAAATTAACTGGTATTTATCATATCCTAATTTCCGAACAGTGATGGGTTGAATGATGCCATGTTCTTTTATCGAACCGGCTAATTCATTTAAAGCATCTGCTTCAAAATGTGTTCGTGGCTGAAATGGATTTGTTTCAATTTTAGAAATTTCGATATTGGCTACTGCGCCCACTACTTTTCCTTCACCCTCTAATTTATTGCTTGTAATATCTGTATTTGCATTTTCAAGTAATGCGCTTAATCCTCTTCCTAATGCGTTTCTTTTTGTTGACATTGTTTTGGTTGTTGACATTTGTAATTAATATTATTCAATGTTTAAATTATTTAATCTGCAGATCAGCACATCAAAAAATTGCACATTGATTTAGTTTTCTTCCTCCAGGTTGATAAACTTTTCAGAATCATTCAATCTGGTCAGTCCGTTTTTTTGTAAGATCTCACGCGCAAGATTTAAATAGTTCACTGAAGCTTTTCCACTCGCATCGTGCATGATAATGCTTTGTCCGAAACTTGGAGCTTCACCTAGTTTTGTATTGCGCTGAATAATTGTGTCAAAAACCATTTGTTGAAAGTGTGTTTTTACTTCTTCCACCACCTGATTGCTTAATCGCAAACGCATATCATACATGGTAAGTAAAATGCCTTCAATAGCCAATTCAGGATTCAAACGGGTCTGAACAATTTTAATTGTATTTAATAATTTCCCTAATCCTTCCAAAGCAAAATATTCACATTGAACAGGGATAAGCACAGAATCAGCTGCGCACAAGGCATTTACAGTGATCAGTCCGAGTGATGGCGAGCAGTCGATGATAATAAAATCGTAATCATTTTTGATCTTATCCAATGACATCTTCATCATCTTTTCACGATTAGGAAGGTTGATCATTTCTATTTCAGCACCAACGAGATCAATGTGTGCAGGAAGTAAAAATAAATTTGGCGTCTCTGTTTGAAGAATAATATCTTTCGGTTCTATTCCATCGATGATACATTCGTAGATCCCGGTTTTAATATTGCGGGGATCAAAGCCAACTCCTGATGTAGAATTTGCTTGCGGATCGGCATCGATCAAAAGTGTTTTAAATTCTAATACAGCCAAACTTGCTGCCAAATTAATAGCAGTTGTTGTTTTCCCAACTCCACCTTTCTGATTTGCTATTGCTACTATTTTTCCCATCCCTTTTTATTAGTATTTAGATATTTATTTTTTTGTCTTTGAGTATTTTTTTGATTCTTCAAAATGTTTTTGTTTCGCCGATGTTAAAAAGGATCAATTCGTTGCCGGCATTATCAAATTTAGAAACTGCCAGTTCCTTGTCAATTTTAATATATCCGAATGTGTCGAAATGCATTCCAATGATCTTGTCGCATCTGATAAATTCGGATGCGATGATCGCATTATCAACTCCCATTGTAAAATTGTCGCCAATTGGAAGAAAAGCAAAATCTATCCTTCGGTAATCACCAATTAGTTTCATATCATAAGTAAGAGCTGTATCGCCCGCATAGTAAAAATTACCCTCCGAAGATTCAATGATGAACCCCATCGGATTACCGCCAAAAGTACCATCAGGTAAACTGCTGGAATGGGCTGCTGCAACACATTTTACGTCTCCAAAATCAAACTTCCATTTCCCCCCGATATTCATCGGATGGGTAGTTGAAACTCCTTGTTTGTTCAACCAAACGGATATTTCAAAATTACAAACCACTTTCGCATTCGTTCGCTTTGCAATACTTACTACATCAGCAATATGATCCTCATGTCCATGTGAAATCAATATGTAATCAGCCTTTACAGTAGACACATCTATATTAGCAGCCAATTCATTAGGTGAAATGAAGGGGTCAAATAAAATATGTTTGCCATTTACTTCTACTCCAAAACAGGAATGACCGAAATAGGTAATATTCATAAATTGATTGAAAATGCTTAAGTTTGTGCTTTATTTATTGTCCTAAAAATACAGTTTTTGGCTAGACAAGCACTTTAAAACTTATAACACTTTTTTAAACAGTTTTTTGTTAATAATATTTGATATGATTACAGTTATTTCAGCCACAAACCGCCCCAATAGTAATAGCCTTAAAATTGCCAAAAATTATGTGCAACTTATGGAAAAACAAGGGGTTGAAGCAAAATTGCTTTCTTTGGAAGCCTTGCCCGCTGATTTTATATCAACAGAATTATATAATAAACCATCAGAAAATTTTCAACAATTGTTGAACGAATTTATTATTCCTGCTCAAAAATTTGTTTTTATCGTTCCTGAATACAATGGTAGTTTTCCCGGAGTGCTTAAGGTGTTTTTGGATGCTGTTCACCCTGATACAAATAGAGGCAAAAAAGCTGCTTTGGTAGGCGTTGCAAGTGGTAGGGCAGGTAATTTGCGCGGATTAGACCATCTTACCGGAGTTTTACACTATTTAGGAATTCATGTTCATCCCAATAAACAACCTATTTCCAGTGTTTTAGCGATGCTGGATGCCGAAGGGAAGATTAAGGATGAGAATATCATTAAAGTCCTTGAGAAGCAGATTGGGGAGTTTATTAAATGGTAAAATAGAAATGCCGCTGACAATAAGCCTGCGGCATTTTTATTTCAATTTTGTTGCAAAAATGTTTTATGCCATTTTCTTTTCAAAAGCTTGCATAACTTCCACCAAAGCATTTACACTTTCTAAAGGCAAGGCGTTGTATAAGGAAGCTCTGTATCCACCAACATCGCGGTGTCCACGTAATCCGCTTAAATTAGCTTCTTTCCATAATTTATCGAATTCAGGTTCTAATTCAGGTTTGTGCATAATAAATGTCACATTCATGTTTGAACGGTCTTCTTTTGCTGTTGTCCCAACAAATATAGAGTTTCTGTCGATTTCGTTATACAAAGTATCCGCTTTTTGCTGATTGATTTTTTCAATCCAAGGAATACCACCATTATCCTTCAACCATTTTAATGTTAACATCGAAACATAAATCGGGAAAACAGGCGGTGTATTATACATGCTATCACCTTTGATATGCACTTGATAATCCAACATCGATAATAATTTACGGCCTGTTTTTCCAAGTTTCGTTTCATCAACAGCAACCATGGTTGTACCTGCAGGACCCATATTTTTTTGTGCTCCGGCATAGATCAATGCGAAATCGTTTCCATTGACTTTTCTGCTAAAGATATCGCTGCTCATATCACAAACCAATGGCACAGATGTTTTCGGGAATTCTTTTATTTGTGTTCCATAAATAGTATTATTGGAAGTGATGTGTAAATAGTCTAAAGTAGAAGGTATTTCGTAGCCTTTCGGAATGTAGTTGAACTTTTTATCCTCTGAAGAAGCGATCACTTGTGTGTTTCCGATCAATTTAGCTTCTTTGATGGCTTTGCTTGCCCAAACTCCTGTATTGATATATCCTGCAGTTCCTTCGGTGCGAAGCAAGTTTAAAGGAGCCATTGCAAATTGCAAACTTGCACCGCTTCCTAAAAAAAGTACTTTATAGTTGTCGTTTAATCCTAATAATTCTTTCACCAAGGCACGGGCTTCTTCCATAACCTTTTCGAAATTTTTACTTCGATGAGAAATCTCAAGCAAGGATAAATTCATGTTATCGAAATTGATACAAGCTTCAGCAGCTTGTTTTAATACTTCCGCAGGTAATACCCCGGGACCAGCACTGAAATTGTGAATTTTGATCATTTCTTTTGTTGACATAATTTTATTGTTTGTTTTAAATTATAATATGAGAATTCGAACTGCTGGCTTATTACAATAACGCTTTTGAAGTTATTCTGTTGTTGTAATAAGCAAACAGGTCACAAAATTAGAAATAAATAATTAGTGAAAACGAAAATTGGAGGAATAAATTTTTTAATTGATAAATAGATCTAATGGATAGTGAAGATTAAGGTCGGTTTATTTTTTCTTCTTTTTTTTCTTAGGATTCGGAACACTGTATAAATTGCTTTCATCATGCCCTTCTGATCTGTCATGTGGGTCCTTATATAATTTATCTTTCTCATCGGAATCATTTACTGCTTTCACATCGGCACCATAATTCCATTTTCCTTTTTTGAAACCAAAACCATCGAAACTCATGTCACTGCAATAATATTGAAACTGTCCTTCAAACTGAGGTTGTGTCGGAGCGAGATGTCCGAAAATTATCGAATCTTTTTTATTGCTGTATCTGACCGATAAATTACACGTTGATGAAAATTCGAAAATTACGCGTTTCGGAAATTTTTTATCGAAATTAAAAATATCAGCACCAAAACGAGGAGCGCCATTTGCATCAAAGGTCAATACTTCAATGATCTTTTTTTGAGAAAATTTATCATTCCCATCCCATCCCAAAAGTGTATAAAATGTTTTTGATTTGGTTTCCTTCACGATTATCTTGCTATATAGTGCACCGAACCATTTTTTATTATCCGTGATAGCATTTTCCGGATTTTTTATTTCAGATGATCTATCGATCAATGGAAACAATTGCATGGTTTCTGTTTTGGAACTTCTGAAAAGACCCGCCTTTTTTATTTCGATATGTTTGGATTGGATGAATCCGTAATACTCAAACGTACCATCACTTTTGGCGATGTTCCAATGTATGATCCGGAATGTTTTATCAGGTGAAATTAAGATCCCGATATCCTTTTTCAATGAATCGAACCCGTAATTAAAAGTCTCAGGAATTGTAATAGCTTCTTCAAATTTGCTGAGCAATTCTTTATTCAGTTTATTTTGTTCCTCAGGACTTACATTTGGTGAATAAAGTTGCTTTATAAGAGGTTTTAGTTTGGATTGCGTGAATTCATCCAATTGTTTCAGTCGCATTTCACCTGTCACTTCCTGTGAAAAAGCTGATGTGACAATAAAAATAAGAAAATAGCTGAGCGTCCTTTTCATTAACGTAAAAGTATGAATTATTAAACGGAAAGTGAAATTGGATATTGCGCTGGTAGTCCGGTTTCAGGTGGGAACAAATTGCGGAAATAAATTAAATGATCATACTATTATGTTTTTCTCGGTTTTTCCCGAAGTGACCGAATCGCGCCGTGTGTTGTCAGGTTGAGCCAGTCGAAAAATGTTGGTCGGCCAATGCATGCTCCTCGACACTTCGGCTGGCTCAGTGCAGGCTGAGCTCAGAGTGACTTGCACACATCAACATTAATAAGCTTCTCCTGACCCTTGAAGAAATTATTGTAATAAAAAAGCGCCATTCCAATCAAGGAATGACGCTTTTAAAGATTCTTTATTTTTTAATTATGCATTGCATCTTTTTTAGCTAAAAGATCTTCTTTGCTTTCTCTCCAATTTTCGTCATCAACACAGCAGTCTACAGGACAAACTGCCGCACACTGTGGTTCATCATGGAAGCCTACGCATTCAGTACATTTGTCTGAAACGATATAATAAACATCCATATTAACAGCCGGTTGAGCAGTATCAGCGTCAACATTCAAGCCGCTTTTAGACGCAAACATGCCGCTTAATTTTGTTCCATCAGAAAAGCGCCATTCGTTTCCGCCTTCATAAATTGCATTATTTGGACATTCAGGCTCGCAAGCTCCACAATTAATGCATTCTTCAGTAATTTTTATTGCCATAATTATTGTTAGTTTTGTAAATAAATTTAGGCAAAATTACAAGATTTTATTGAATTTCATAAAAATTAGAATTAAAAAGCGGGAAGCCTTTATAGTATTAGAAACAGAGGAAGAATGACAGTAGAAAAAAGAATAAGTTCGTTTATTAAGTTGGGGATATTCCTGAAACAGTTTTCAGCAGGCGGAGTTCGTGATAACTCAAATGATTTGAACGAGATGTTTTATGAAGATATGCAGGAGCTTATCAAAACGGTTCGTATTTATAATCAGTGGTTTACAGAAGAAAACGTAAGAAATGCAATTAATGCCCTTTCGGAAAGTTTAAATGAAAAGGAATTGTTGGATTGGATATCCTTGTATAAAAATGAGCTTGTTGCTGAAACGAAGCCCAAAACTGTTGCCGTGATCATGGCAGGAAATATTCCAATGGTCGGGTTTCATGATATGTTATGTGTTTTGATTTCAGGTAATAAATTCCTTGGTAAGCTTTCTTCGGATGATAAATTATTGCTGCCATTTGTTTCCAGGATATTAAAAAATATCTCACCTGAATTTTCTGATCTGATCGAATTCACAGAAGATCAGCTAAAAAATATTGATGCTGTGATAGCAACCGGCAGTAATAATTCTTCGCGTTATTTCGATTATTATTTTGGAAAATATCCGAACATCATTCGTAAGAATAGAAATTCTGTTGCCATACTGACGGGTGCTGAAACAAATCAGGAATTAAAATTGTTAGGGGAAGATGTTTTTCAATATTTTGGATTGGGTTGTCGGAATGTGTCAAAACTTTTTGTTCCGAAAGGGTATGTTTTTGATACTTTTTATGAATCAATTTTTGATTTTCAAAATATTGCCAACAATAATAAATACGCTAATAATTACGATTATAATAAAACGGTTTATCTAATGAGTAATCAACCTTCATTGCTCGATAATAATTTCTTGTTGATAAAAGAAGATGTAGCCTATTCTTCACCGATTGGTGTTTTGTTTTATGAATATTATGAGGATATAAATGCTTTGAACAGCCGATTGGAGAATGAAAAAGAGCAGATCCAGTGTGTTGTTGGTACAGGTCTTTTAATAAAAAATTCCATTCCATTTGGAAGAGCACAATGTCCGAAACTTAATGACTATGCTGATGGCATAGATACGATGAAATTTTTGATCGGGCTTTCAAATTAATTTTTCGGAGCTCCGGGATCTGTTTTTCTTCCGAACAAATGTTTTCTGTTTGTTCTTAATTGTTTTTTGTAATTTTTATTTCCTTGCGCAATTATTTTTTTATCGGCACGCGTTTGCTTTTCACTTGGTCGAACTTTTGCACTTCGGTATTTATTATAAGCTCCTTTTGATTTACATGACTCCATTCCGCTTATTGTGAATACAAAAGCGAGTAGGAGGGTCAATGTTTTTATTGTTCTTAGCATTACCTACAAAGATAAGCAAATAGGTTTCGGAAATGCATACGATGAACATAAATTTAACCAGAAATATATTAATCAATATTCTTTTTTCTTTTTCTTCTTTTTCCTTTTGTGATCCGTTTGTATTTCTTTTTCATTGAAGTAGATTTATTTATATTATCCTGAATGTCCTTTTTGTTTTTCTCCATTTGTTTTTCATAATTTTTAGTTCCCCTTACCAGTTGCCTCTGTTCTTCCTTTCTTTGTTTTTCGCTTGGTTTTTCTTTAGCACTCAGATATGGATTCCATGGAGTTTTAGATCTACAGGAGACCAATGTAGACGTAACAACAAAAAATAGCAATAGGAAATAAATTCTTTTCATATAAAAATTCATGTGTCATTAAAACATTCTCTTATTTTTGTTTGAAGGTTTCGATAGTATAACGTGGAGGATGAAAAAAGATACGTTTCTGTTTTTTATGCAAAATGTTAACATATTGAAGTTTTTCTGGCACGCTGAGTCATCGATGCATATCGAATTTAACTTCTCTTAGATCGGTTGATATAGAACTGTTAGATAATTAATATTAAAATGAATTTTAAATTTTTTATACCTCTCTTACTTTTTACATTGACGATTACATCCTGCAATGATGATAAAAATACAGCACCTGTTACTTTTTCGGAACAAATCGCTCCGATCATCTACAAGAATTGCACAACATGTCATCGGCCAGGGGAGGCAGGACCTTTTAGTTTAATCACCTATAAGGATGTGAAGTTGCGTAGCAAATTATTGAAATTTGTAACAAAAACACGTTTTATGCCACCATGGCCTGCAGATGAAAGCTATAGTCATTTTATCGGAGAGAAGGAGTTGTCACAAAATGAGATCGATCTGATCGTTCGATGGGTGGAAGAAGGTTGTGCAATCGGTGATTCTACAAAAATTCCTGCAATCCCTGATTTTCCAAAAGGTTCACAATTAGGAGTACCTGACCTGGTAATAAAATTCCGTGATACCTTTAAAATAAAAGGAAATGGAGAGGATCGGTTTTTGTTGATGCGTGTGCCATATGAAATCCCGGAAGATAAAAATATCTCAGCAATAGAAGTTGTTCCCGGTAACAGAAAATTATTACACCATATGAATGCCCAACTTTTAAGTTATGAATTTGATAAAAAGAAAAATGTTTTCACTGGTAATGTTGTTGTTGATTTGAATGACTTTCCTGATAAATTAATAGCCTATAAGGAATTAGGTTTGGCAAATGATGACGGAGAAACATTTCCGATGCTTACAACTTCTATTACAAATTATTTACCAGGAGTTATTCCTCCGATCTATCCTGATGGAATAGGAGGCTTTAAGTTAACAAGAAAAGGTGCATTGTTTTTGAAAGACATTCATTATGGTCCTTCAAGGGTTGATACTACTGACGAAACTTCCTTCAATGTGTTTTATGCAAAGCAGGCACCAAAAAGACCAACTCAAGAATTTCAAATGGGTACTTTCGGTGTTTCTCCAACTGTTCCCAAATTAGTGATACCTGCTAATGAAATAAAAACATTTACTTCTGACTATAAAGTACCTTTTGATATTTCAATACTGACTATAAATCCGCATATGCATTTATTGGGAAAAAGTTTCTTGGCATATGCCGTAACATTGCAGGGAGATACGATTCCGTTGATCAGAATAAAAAAATGGGATTTCAGATGGCAATATTTTTACACATTTAAAAAAATGGTAAAGATCCCGCAAGGAGCTACAATTCATACTGTAGGTGTTTTCGACAATACGCATGGGAACCCAAACAACCCTTTCAATCCGCCAAGGTTAGTTGCGGAGCGGGAAGGAAGTATGCGCACCTCCGATGAAATGTTTCAGTTCATTGTTACTTATTTGCCTTACCAAAAAGGGGATGAGAATATTAGTTTGGAGAAATAGGCTTCTTTTTCGATGCTTTATTTTGTCACCTGGTTATTGATCTGTTTTACTATTTCTTCTTTTTCAAGAAGGCCTGCATTTGACCAACTCAGTGTTTTACTTTTGTATATCTGTAACACAGGTAGTGCATCTATTTTTAATTCTTTACAAATTGATTTATTATCATCTGCATTTATGCGTACCAGAACCATTTTATCAGCCATGTCTTTTGAAATTTCTTCCAAATAAGGTTTCATTTTTTTACAAGGCTCACACCAATCAGCATAAAAATCGATCAACACTAATTTATCTGAGGATATTAATTCATCAAATTGTTGTCTTGTCATTCCTTCTGAAGTATTTGTGTTGTTTGTTGTTTCTGGAAGATTTGCAGCTCTCCATTTCATCATTCCTCCTTTAAGCTCATACACTTCTTCAAATCCAATGGATAACATTTGGTAAACAGCAGATGAACTTCTTCCTCCACTTAAACAATATACAAATACAGGTTTAGATTTATCTAGTTTTTTGATTTGTTCGTCATAATCATTTCCGTACCAGTCAATGTTTATTGCATTTGGTAAATGACCTTTCGAAAATTCATCAGGTGTTCTGACATCGACTATAGGAGCGGAAGGAAGCGATTTTATTTTTTCGGAAAATTCGTTTGCCGGAAGATTGTTTTTGGAATTATCTTTTGGGCCCTTTGAACAACCAATAAGTAATGTTGCAGATATAAAAAGTAAGGAATAAATAAATTTCATAATATGATTTAGATTGGTTTTGTTTGTGATTGCAATTTTTTTTAAAAGTAATAATTTATTCAGCTTAAACGGACTATTTAAAATGCTTTAATTCGATTGAGCTCATTTAGGTTGTTTTTGAAAAAGATTGAATTATTGATCTTAATTGCTCTGCCTGAACTACACCTGATTGTCGCCATTTAATTTCTCCATCTTTGAAAAGTATAAGAGTGGGAACTCCTTGGATCTGGTATTCACTTGCTGCCTTTGGGTTTTTATCGACATCGATTTTTAAAATGGTCGCTTTATCTCCAATTTTAGTTTTTAATTCATCCAAAATAGGTTTCATCATTTTGCAAGGTCCGCACCATTCAGCTGAAAAATCAACTAATGTTGGTTTTTCGCTTTTTATTATTTCCGAAAATGTAGTTGCCATTGTATTAAATTTTTATAGTTGTACTCAATGATACTTTTGATCTTATTGAATTTGAAATTAAGCAAGCCGTTTCTGATTTTTGAAGTATTCTTTCCGCTTTTTCTTTATCTGCCTCATTTTTTAGTACCAAAACTGGTTCAAGTAATACTTCTGTCATCAAGAATTTGCCTTCAACTTGTTCAAGTTTGCCTTTTGCATTACAAGAAAAGTTTACAAACTCTAATTTTGAATTTTCTGCAATGGATAAGAATGTAGTCATGAAACAACTATTTACTGCTGCTGTGAATAAATGTTCAGGTGACCAGATGCCTTCAATACCTTTTGGAAATTGAGGGGGAGTAGCCACTTCAATTTTAGCATTCAGTTCGGGAGATGAAATTTCTCCCTTCCTGTCAGAAACCCAATTGAGATCTACATTGTAATTATGAGGCTCCATTTTGTTTTGTTTTTATTTCTTCAAATTCTATTTCTTCAATATTGTTTAAGCACGGTTTTGAAGCAGGGACAGCACAAGCATTCACTCCGCAACAACCAGTATTCGTGACCGCTTGAAAGATAAAAAAGATGGCGATCATACCGGAAATAGGATCCCTTGTATCTATCGCTTGGGCTGCAATGAAAACACCAAGGATCAACCGTAGCCAACGCATGAAATTCCAACCGGTAAATAATATTTGTTTGATCATCTTATTTTATGTTGCAGGCTACTCCAACCTCCGCCATTGTGAACCTGAGTAAATCCATTAGACCTTAAAATACTTTTTGCAGATGCGCTTCTCATTCCTGATGCACAACAAGTAATTATTGGTTGGTTCTTATCTTTAAGTTTGTTTAAATTACTGTTCAACGTTTCAACAGAAATATTGACAGATCCTTTGATGTGTCCCCCTGCATATTCGCCCTTGCTTCGAACGTCCAATATTATTGCTCCTTTTTTTACTAGGTCAGCAAGGTCCACTTTAGGACCAATTCCGAAAAGTTTTTTGATTGCGTCTATCATATAATTAATTAGTTTGAGATTGAAAATAATTTACATCTAGCCAGGATCCTGCATTAAAACATTCAATACCTTGTTGCGAAAGATATCCCTGTGCCTGACCACTTCTTCCGCCTGAGGCACAGCATAATATCAATGGCGCCTGTAGATTTTTTAATTCTTCCATTCGTTTTGGGATTTCATTTAAAGGAATATTTATTGATCCCACAACATTTCCTCCTCTGAATTCTTCTGTTGTTCGCACATCAACGATAGTGCCTTGTTTTTCTTTGATTATTTTTTCAATGTTCATTTTTTGATAGTGTTTATTATTTATTTTTTAAAAATGTTAACGAATAAACCTCCCATTAATCCTCCATATAATGTGCTGTTTAATGGTTTGGAAGTTATTGCACATGTTCCACTTGCACATCCTACAAAATAGTAATAGAGGTACCCACCAATCAATCCGACTATTATTCCAAAAATAGTAAGTTTATGTTTAAGTAAGAATCCCATTTTACTTTTCTTTTTTTCTTGTTGACATTCCAAATGGCAGATACAGTGGACAGAAACTGATCAAGCTGGTAAGTATTAATATTCCGGCAAGAATCAGCAACGGTATTGCAAAAGCACCGGATATCTGTTGTGTAAAATAAAGTAGTATAATCACTATTGCGACAAGTATTCTGATTACTTTGTCTGTTGTACCCATATTTGTTTTCATATATTCGATCTTATTGAATTATTAATTTCAATGCAAATATCAAACATTAAAATAGGGAACACAGTGACTTTTGTTACACAAGAGTAATTTTATTTCTACCTAGCTCTACAAGGCCTTCGATCTCCATTTGTTTTAGTAGTCGGGAAACCACAACACGGGCTGTTCCTAGCTCATTTGCGAGCTGTTCATGTGTTACTTGAAGTGTTTTATTTTTGCCAATATCACATTTCTTTTTGATAAATGTCAATAGCCGTTCATCGATCTTTTTGAAGGCAACAGCATTTACAACTTCCAATAATTCCTCAAAACGTTTATGATACAGCCTGAAAATATAGTCTAGCCATTCGGGATATTCTTTTATCAGTAAACTTACTTTGTCCACAGGAATAAAAAGAATTTCAGTTTCTTCTTCTGCAATTGCTTTTACTTTGCTGGTATCGTGATGTAGGCCTCCTAAAAATGACATGATACAACTTTCTCCAGCTTTTATATAATACAACAGCAATTCTCTGCCATCTTCATCTGAACGCATTACCCTTACACTTCCTTTTGTAACGATGGGGATCGCTTTAATATTCGCGTTTTCATTCAGGATAACATCGCCCTCTGAAAAGTTCTTAGCAAATCCGTAAGAATAAAGTTTGGCTATTATTTCCGGCGAAGATTTGAATTCAACTAAATTATCTAATTCCATATATTGATCTATGCTTTTTTGTTAGGATTAATTCTCATACCCCATTTAACAACTTCGTACCAAATTACAAAAATGAATCCAATTCCCACACTGATCAATAGTTGATACATATCCAATTGTTGAAATTCAAAGAATGTGGTCAACGGTTTCACGTATAATAAAATTCCTGAAATGGCAATTGTTATCCCAATGATCAGCAAAACTAAATTGTTCTTGTATTTCATTGTTGTGAAAAAAGAGTAATAAAAAGAACGGTTGACCAAGGTTAGAAATATATTGGATGAAATAAGAACTGTGAAAACCATTGTCCTTGTTAGTAACTCGTTGTAACCTTGGTGTACCGCATATTGGTAACTGACCAATGTTCCTGCAGTGATCATTAATCCTTGCAGAATGCTTATTGAAAGCTCCTTCCAGTTAAAAAATGTATTTGTAAAAGGTCGAGGTTCCTGATCCATAGTGTTCGTTTCCATGGGCTCGTTTTCGTATATAATGGAACAAGTAGGACCCATGATCAATTCTAAAAATATTACATGTATCGGGGAAAAAATATTCGGATATATCCAGCCTAAAGCCAATGGGATAAATACTGTAAGAATGATAGGAATGTGAATTGATATTATATACCGGATCGCTTTTTTTAGATTGGCATATATTCTTCTGCCCATGGCTACGGCGTCCACCATTTTTGATAAGTCATCTTCCAATAAAATTAATGAAGCGGCTTCTTTAGCGATCTCCGTTCCTTTTTTACCCATAGCGATGCCTATATGAGCTGCTTTAAGTGCAGGACCATCATTTACTCCATCACCTGTCATCGCAACAATTTCATTTTTTGTTTTTAAGGCATTAATTATCTTGAGTTTTGCCTCCGGGAACATTCGAGTAAATACATTCGTCTCGATAACTCTGTCGTGTAATTCTTCTCCTTGTAATTGCATTAATTCGTCACCGGAAATACTTTTTTCATGACCTTTAAAATCAATTTGCTTAGCGATTGTAGCTGTAGTAAATGCATTGTCGCCGGTTATGATCTTTACTGCAATTCCTGCTTTATAAAAGTTTTCCAAAACAGTTTTAATATTTTTCTTTGGAGGATCATAAAATGCAATTATACCTTTAAAGGTAAATTGAAATTCTTGTTGGCTTACCGGAAAATTGTTGCCACTAAAATCTGCTTCCCCAACACCTAGTATGCGATAACCATCTTCCGAAAAGACCTTAATGGCATCTTCTATTTTTTGTTTTTCTGTTGTCGTTAAATTTGAAACCTTCATCATCGCCTCGGGAGCACCTTTTGCGGCAATTATACGCTGCCCTGAACTGTTTTCGAAGATATGTGTCATCATCGGAGGTTTTCCTCCTAAAGGGTATTCGTGGATCATTTTAAATTGAGCTCTTTCATCAGAAGAAATGGCCTCGACATACGCATTATGTAATGCTACTTCCATAGGATCGAAAGGAATGGGTTCGCTGGCCCACATTGCTATTTTGAGGAGTTCCTTTTCATCCTCATTCAAACCGGAATTCAATTTGAAGATCTTATCTGTTTTAAGGACATAAAGTTTAGCCAGACTCATTTTATTTTCTGTGATAGTACCTGTTTTGTCAACGCAGATTATTGTCGAGCTTCCTAATGTTTCTACGGTTTTCATTTGTTTCACAACAATGCCCATCTTCATCAACCGCCAGGAACCCAATGCCATAAAAGTGGTGAAAGCCACAGGAATTTCTTCCGGCAAAATACTCATGGCAAGTGTGAGGGCTTTTATCAAACTATCTAGTAGGTCATAGGATTTAAAATAATTGATCGCCCAAACAATAATGAAAACGATAGCTCCAACAATCACCATCTTTTTTACAAAATTGCTGATCTGTAATTCCAATGGTGTTTTTTCTTCAATTATACTCTCAAGACTCTTTCCGATTTTCCCTAATTTTGTTTCAGTTCCAATTGCTGTGATAGTGGCAATGGCTAAACCACTAGCCACTGCAGTGCCACGATAAATTAAATTATCACTTTTTGTTTTGTCTTTATAAACGGAAAAGGATTCGCCTGTGAGAATGGATTCATTGACTGAAAAATCATTCGAGTGAATGATTATACCATCAGCTGCAATGGAGGTTCCTTCTTCAACGATCAAACTGTCGCCAACAACCAATTCTTCACTTTTTATTTCAACAACTTCGCCATTCCTGATCACTTTACAATGTGGCTGACTGAAGTTTTTTAATTTTTCAAGAGCATTCCTACTTCTTGAATCTTGATAAAGGGAAATTGCTGCGACCAAAACAATTGCGGAAGCAAGAAAAATTCCATCTCCAAATTTTCCGCTTATGAAATATACAGATGAAGCTACCAATAATAAAAGAACCATTGGCTCTTTTGTTAGGGTTTTAAGGGCCTCCAAAAAACCATTTTCTTTTTTATACTCTAAACTATTGAATCCAT
>CANJPX010000055.1 GCA_947476185.1 Bacteroidota bacterium | reverse complement strand
TTACCGTAAGAATTGCTATGATAACAGCACCAAAAGGAAGAATAAAGAACAACCACAACACAATTTTCTGAAGGGAACTAAAAGATTCCAACATCTCATCAGAATTGTCTGTAGCATTTTCATTCTGTTTATCGATAAGAATTCTTAAGTTCTCATTAATAACATTAAACTTGGAGTCCAGATCTTCAAATGGAATTAATGCCGTGAATTTTATTGCCGCATCATTGTATGTGTCAAACGAGTTCAGAGTAAGCATTACATCATCTTCATAACTCTTGAACATTTGCTCAATTAGTGACAAAATGCCAGCAATACTTTCTTGCTCATCTTTACTCCAGTTTACAGAATATTTTTTGATCTTACCTTTTAAAGCAGGATATTCATCTTTGATCAAAACACGCAATGCTTTCTTATCAATTGCATCATCACCAGTTTGAACATAAAACCATTTGGTGATCAAAAATTTTGAGCGAATAAGAAGGTAATTTAATTCTTTCAGAGAAGCAACAGAAGGGTTATAGATCTCAGTTACTTGGTCGGTTTTTTTACGACTATCATTCAGTGTAGTATTGGTAAGCCAAAATGCTACAACCACCAAAAGGATAATTACGCCAAAGCCTAATCCTATCTTTCTGCTAATTGTAAATCTTAACTTCATAAATAATAATAGTGAATTAATTATAGAATATTACTTACCAATTTTTTCCAATTTTTGTTTAAACTCGTTGGATTTTTCTTTTTCATTTAAACTAAAATAGATACCTGATAAACCTAATAATGTTTCTCTCTTGTTCGGGTCAAGAGAATATGCTTTTTCCATGAAAGGGAGAGATGCCTTAAATAAATTGATTGAGTTATCCTGAACATCATTCAATGCTACAATATCCAAATCGTAATCCGATTGATTGATCAAATTAACCGCTTGATTATAATATAAAATACCCATATTGTAATTTGCACTGATATTATTCGGATCAAGTTCTAAAGCCGTGTTGTATGAAGCTTTTGCAAGAGCTAAGAAATCTATCTTTCCTTTTTTATCACCATCATAAATGCGGGTGTAAACAGCAGCAATGGCATTTGCAAAATCAATTTCTTTTTGTTTGAAATTTTCTTTTGATGGATCCACTAAAAAGTAATACTCGCGGAATGTATCGAAATCTCTAATCGCAATTTTAAAATCGATCGTATCTAAACTGGCTGCTGCATCATTGTATAAAGTGGTTGCTAAATATTTAATATTTTTAATATTTTCACGCCCATTTTCAGCACTAGTATCTACTTTCAAAGATTTCCTAAAAGACAACAAAGCCTCTAACCGAGCATCATTAGGTTCCTTTCTAGTATATAGTGGAGCAAAAGAAGTGTTTTCGTTTTCTGAAACAACATATTTAACATCTGCATCCATTTCTAAGGATCCACTAACAGTTGCAATTACAAAATTACCAGTGCTAGTTATTTTTTTATAAATTTTTTCATTAACATAAATTATTGCAGTTACCATATTTCCTTTCGTTACTTGAGCAGAAATATAGAGTGAAGCACCTTTTTTTGCAGAAAATGAATAAGACCAACCAACAGGTACATTTGAATTTTGAGCTGTACCAGAATTTTCGGGAGTATAAGTAACATCAAATGAAGAACTCGATTTCGAATAAGACTTATAAATTTCTTTATAAATAAAACCTCTGATATACCAAGCTTGTCCATCAACCTGAGTTTCAGGAAACACAACAGCCGCATCAATATTTGCTTTGGCACTATCCAGTTTATTTTGCTGCAAGAACGTGTACGCAGCTGTCACACGTGACTGCTGAGCATTTGAAACAACTACTAACAAGAGTAGAATTCCAAAAATAATTGTTCTTTTAATTTTTAACATTTACTATATAAATAATATTTATTTAACCTGGACAGACATCTCAACAAGAGTTGACGCCACTTTAAGTTTGTATTTTTCTATATTCAATCTATTCAATTCAATTTTTTGTTTATTGCCATCTACAAAAAAGTTGATGCCTGAACCTTTAGTCGCTAATCCGGATTTATCAGTTACGATTAGAGCGCTTTTACTCTTTACTTTTCCTAATACGTCAGCAAGCTGCGAAGAGTTATCAGAAAGTATAAAAACTATATGGCATTTTGCAGATTCAGAAGGGGTAGAAACAGATATGATTTCAAATTTCTGAGTCCCAACTGTTTTGGAACTTGCCATTTTGTTAAGTTCTGCAACCAATGGAGCACTTGTGCCTAAAACCCCAACAACAAAGTTCCCCTCTTTGTAAGCGGCTGGCCATTCAATATATTTTGTAAAATTGTAAATATAAATGGCTTTTATCTTCGCATTCGCCTCCTCAGATTGATCAGGAACTACCACTACCCAAGAGGATAATAGAATTGCTGAAACGAATATGAGGAGTAGTTTTTTCATTCTTATTCAAAAGTGCAAACCAAATTACGAGCCATTTTTTTTACTTAGAAGACAAATATACATTTTTTCCTATGAAAATGATGCCAAAATATAACAAAAATAGCCCAAAAAACATAAAAAAATGAAAAGCCCCCATATTTTCATTTTTCTGAAAACAAGGGGCTTCTACAATATCGACACATTTTTATTATAATCCTGCCAAAGCTTTGTCTTTAGGAGATTTAACTGAATAAGAAATGGTTATTTTTTTTGTTTCTTTTGGTTTCAGGTTGAATTTCCAATTTACAATACCGGTCGATTCATCTAATTCACCACCTGAGGATTCTATCATTGTCACTACAATATCTTTTGTTTGAGAAACAGGGATCTGATCCTGAAGATTAAAATTTGAACCGGAAGATTTTGTGTTGCGAACGGTTATTTCATAGATCAACGTTTTGATCTTGTCTTCACCGATCAATTTTTCTTTTGTTTTATCTTTTAGTTTTACGCGTGTTACCACCATATTTTTATCTCTGCCAAGTGTAATATCAAGCGTGTCCGTTAAATTGGTCGGATCGATAAATGATTCTCCAACAAAGGTTCCGTCAAAATAAATATTTGCACTTCCTGCAGTTAAATTAAGATCGTCCCAATTAGTAATCTTAGCCACTAAAAATGCATCCTTATCCATTTTAGGAGCAGCAAAATGAACATAATTTGCAGGTATATCTTTTGTCTGAACTGCTACAAAATGTGTTTTCCCATCACAAGGAACTGAATAAGCTAACTTAATTTCATATTCCACAGTAGTCATATTCTCTTCCGTTACAGTATAATCAGCAGTAGTCAGAGCCTCTGCCTGCACAGTTTGCATTACCGGTGAATATCCTGCGCCAGATTTTTTTGACAGATCATCTTTTTCGTATTCAGAACGTTTTATTTTATAATCGTAAGCATATGGATTGTAGTAATTTATCCACCAGGTATTTAATACCGGCTTAACACTGCTTTTATTCGGACTGGCAGTTGAAAGGGTCAATTTCACATCGTTCCAATCGATCCCTGTATTTTGGAATACTTGCGCTTTGTAAGTTAATTGCATGTTACCACCAGCACCTTTTGCACGCAGATCATAGGAAGGAGTCCAGCCGGCATCTTGTAAAATATAATTAATATTCATCGAGCCATTTGTTGCAACATCAGCAGAAATTGTTACAATTACCCGGTAGTTCGTTTCGTCTTTTACAATATCTCCGGTGTTTGAATTGTACGTTTGCAATGCCAAAAGATCAGCTTGCATACGTTGCTTTTTGACATTTTCATAATACTCCTGCTTTTTCAATTTCAACAACTCTGAATTAATATTATTTAATTTTTCACGCAAAAAGGCTAATGCATCCTTTACTAAATTTAAAGTATCCTTTCTTGTTTCACCCTTTATGATACGATTATTCAATAACGTGTTTTTTTCTATGTTCAATGCAGTCTGTTTGTCCGTTATATCTTCAATATCAAAATCGATCATTATCAAAGAATCCTGCAACATTAATATGTGTTTTAGATTCTTCGGATTCTTTGTCAGATCAATATCCTTGGGCTCAGGATATTTAATGTTATGTTGCACATCCATAATTACGAAATTCCCAAAACCGCTTGCCTGAATACTCTTCGGGTCAATTGTAGCTTCCAGTCCTTCAAATATCAAAGTAGTAATTCCTGAATTTATATTAAATAATGCACTCCTGTAAATTTGTGCTCCTTGAGTAAACACCGTTACATTTTCGATCTTCGATTTAATATTTTTTTCGTTTGATGCATTTGCTCCAAATGAAATATTGCCGGCAAATAATGAGATGAATGCAGAGGCAATAATTGTTGTTTTTATAGTTTTCATAATCATTTTATTTAGAGGTTGATAATTAAATTTTGAATTCGACATAAAGATGCTGTGCGGATAAAAATTCCATAATGAATTTTCAAAGGCAGACCATTTTGCCGATAAATTGCCTATTTTTGTATATACTATAAATGCAGACTCCTCAATTAAATAAATATGACGACTTGCAATTGGTTGCTGAATACAAGCAAACCAATAACAATGCATTTGTGGGTGAATTATTCCGAAGATATACTCATTTGATTTTTGGTGTTTGCATCAAATATTTAAAAAATGAAGATGAAGCGCAAGATGCCAGTATGCAAATCTTCGAAAAACTTTTGGTTGATCTCAGGAAGCATGAGGTTCAACAATTTAAAGCCTGGCTTCATATGGTTTGCAAAAATTTCTGTCTGATGCAACTTCGATCCGGTGCTTCGAAATTGAAACGAAACAAAGAGATGCAAAAAGATATGGCATCGTTTATGGAATCAGATACTGAAATGCATCTTACAATCGAAAACACAAAAGAAATACAGTTGACCTTTATGGAAGAATGTATTAAAGGCTTAAACGAGGAACAAAAATTATGTGTTGAATTATTTTTTTTACAGGAAAAAAGTTATCAGGAAGTGACAGAATTAACGAACTATAACTTGAATAATGTAAAAAGTTATATTCAAAACGGAAAAAGAAATTTAAAAATTTGCATTGAAAATAAAAGTGCAAAAAGATAATGAGTGAAGAACTAAAACATACCATCTATTCATCCACCGATTGTCTCTCGGAAAAGGTGTTGTTCGATTATATCGACAATAACTTAAGCCAAAAAGAAAGACATAACGTGGAAAAGCATTTGCTGGATTGCGAATTATGTTCTGATGCTTTAGAGGGTTTAGAATCCTTAAAAGACCGTAACCGTATCACTCAGATAAAAGATACAATAAACAAGCGGATCATAGAAACTGTAGACAAGGATGCGAAAGTATTTTCAATAAATTACAAAATTATATTTTCAGTTGCCGCCACAATCGCTTTATTAGTGGTTGGTGTTTTCTTTTTTGACAAAATATCGAAAAAAGAATCTGCTCAAAGTGATATGGCGGAATTAAAAAAGGTAAATAACCCAGCTCCTGTTACATCTGCCCCATTGGAAGAAAAAGAGCCGCCTCCTTCTGAAACAACAGCAGGAAAAGCTACTTCAGGAGATAACAAATCACCTAAAAGAAATGTTGTTGATCAGGAAATTGCTTTATCTGAAAAAAATAAATCTGAAGGTGGTTATTATAAAACTCCTGGTAACAATGAAGGTTTAACTAAAACGGAAGAAGACTTTCAAAATCAAGTGAAAGTAGAAAATTTAAAAGATGAAGCGAATAAAACAGAAGGAGCTGAACAGATCCATGATATAGTTACCTCTTCAACTGTTCAATCGGTCGATCGGTCTAAAACTCAAGTTCCTTTTGCCGGAACAATTTCGAAAGGGGGAGCAGTCGAGTTGGAGAAAGATTCAAAGTTGGATCAATCAAAAAAAGCGGGAGAAAAAGGTGCAGGTGCATCAGGTGAAACGTTTGCATGGAAATCAACACCGGCAGCTCCGGCACAAAACCAAAACAATAAGAACACCGGTAATGTTGAACAACAAAAATTGGACTTGGTAAAAAAATCTGAAAAGTATCGCGCAGAAAACAAAGCTAAAGATAAGGCTGTTGAAACAAAAGAAAGTACTGCAGATGAAGATATTGCTTTAGGTGGAAATTCAGTTAATAACAATAACAGTGTTTTAAAAAATTCTGATCAATCAAAACCTGATGAGAGCGGCAAGGCAATTCAAACAGCAATAACAGATTCAACAGAACAAATTTTCACAACAGTTGACCAAATGCCTGAATTTGTCGGAGGAAAAGATTCTCTTATGAAATTTATTGCAAAGAACTACAATTACGCAAATACGATTTTGCCGGAGACAAAACCAATCAATACAAAAATTTACGTTCAGTTTGTTGTTGGAAAAGATGGTGTTGTCCGCGACCAAAAGATCCTGAAAGGAATAAATGGAAACATGGATAAAGAAGCGCTCAGGGTCATAAAAATGATGCCGAAATGGAAACCCGGCAAACAAAATGGAAAAGCAGTATCCGTTTCCTACATCATTCCAATTCAAGTTGAGATAAAATAATTCTTACATTATTAACATCTCACATTTAATAACCTTTCCGGATAAAACGTCTTATTACTTCATTTACAAAGTATTTTTGATAAAAAACTTTGATGAAGTACCTTTTTGGGAAAACGTTTAGTTGTGCCTGTTTATCCATTTCTCTTTTCATTTTAGTTTCGACAAGTTCTTGTCGTTCTCACAAAGAATTTTCCAAAACTGAAACGGATAATAAAATCCCAAATTCAAGATCTGTTCAAGAAAAATACTCACAAATTCTGAATGTTGATAAAGCTAAAATAGAGAATATAAAACTGTATTCTTTTATTGACGATTGGTATGGAGTACCTTATAAATATGGAGGAAAAACAAAAAGCGGAATTGATTGTTCCAACTTCAGCACAACACTTTACAATACAGTATATAACAAAACGCTTTCCGGCACCTCCTCTTCTATTTTCGAAAAATGTGATGTTGTATCAAAAAAAAATCTAGAGGAGGGAGATCTGTTATTTTTTAAAATTGATGGTGACAACATTTCT
The DNA here is from genome assembly GCA_947476185.1 of Bacteroidota bacterium. Classification (GTDB taxonomy): domain Bacteria; phylum Bacteroidota; class Bacteroidia; order 2-12-FULL-35-15; family 2-12-FULL-35-15; genus 2-12-FULL-35-15. The sequence goes on along the minus strand of CANJPX010000055.1, from coordinate 18,187 downwards.
CATATTGGAGTGTATTTACAAAACAACAAATTTGTTCACTCGACAACAAAAAAAGGTGTAATGATTGACGATCTGGAAGTAGATTATTACAAAAAATATTTTTATAAAGCAGGGAGAATCAGTAAATGATAAAAGACAACTCCTGCTCGCAAATAAGGGTCATAACTCGTATAACAGCCATCGCCTGTTTAACAAGCATGTTACTTTGCTACAAACTTTGGCTTGGCGAAAGAGTATTTCCAACGAGCCCCGTATTCAATCATTTACTAAAGCTGAATCACCCATTTGACATTATTTTATTTTGCATTACAATTATTTCGCTTCTATGCATTAGCTTATTCAGAAATCCACAAAAATTTATTATTTCATTTTTAGTTTGCGCAACACTTTTAGCCATCCTCGATCAAAATCGTTGGCAGCCATGGTTCTATCAATATGTAACTATGTTTTTCATTGTATCCTTCTTTAATTTCAGATGCGATGACTCCAGACATCAACATGCGATCACAACTATTTTTAAATTAATGATCGGGACAATTTATTTTTGGAGCGGTCTTCAAAAACTAAATCCGAATTTTTTATCTGAGACTTACCCGTGGCTGATGGAACCAATCACAAAACATTTGGCGGAAGGAGCAATCAAAGATCTGAATTGGTTGGGAAAATCATTTCCGATAATCGAGACCTTGACAGGATTAGCACTGTTTGTTTCTCCGGTAAAAAAGATCGCCGTGATACTGATTTTTATTATGCATCTTTTTATATTATTTGTCCTTGGTCCGTTTGGACAAAATTACAATCCCGTTGTATGGCCCTGGAACATTGTGATGATGATATTTTCATTCATATTATTTTTCAATAATGAGATTATAACATATACTCAGGTAAGAGAAATGTTACGTTATCATTCAATTAAAATTGTTTCAGTTTTATTCATCCTGATGCCATTATTCAATTTCTTTGATCTTTGGGATTCCTATCTGTCACACAATTTATATTCGGGAAACACGAGCAATGGAGTCATTTACGTTTCAGAAAATCTACAAGCAAGGTTACCTGAGACGATAAAATCTTTTTCGACAGGAGATTCAGATCAAAAGCAAATTAATATCAAATATTGGTGTATGCAAGAATTGGGGGTTCCCGCTTATCCTGAAAAAAGAAATTTTAAAACTATTTCAAGATCATTTTATAAGTATGCTACAGATTCTTCTGATGTATATTTTTTGTTTGTTCCGAAATTAAAGCTGATCAATTTGTAAAATAATTTTAATAATGGGTAAAAACATAGTTGTCTTTTTAGATGGGACAGGTCAAAAAGGTGGTGTAAATAATAATACCAATGTGTACAATTTGTTTAACTCCTCTTGGATTCTTGAATATGAGAAAAGGGAAATTGTGCCTTAATTTAAAATCCTTTACATTCGTATTATAAATACTGTATTAATTTAAAACATAAACCGATGATACTAATAGTCTCATCCTTTTCTCTTCTTGTGATCGTAGCCGGAATGTTTTTGTTAGCGAAAACACTTAAAGACGGTCTTTCAAATATGTTTAAATACATATCTTATTTTGTTATTTTGTGTGGATTTTTCAGTCTGTTTGCTGGTGGTGCAGTTTTTATGGTTAAAAAATGTATGAGACATTGCCAAATGGAAAATCAATTTAAAGGGGAAAGAAATTTTGGAAATTGCGATCATGGCAGAGGTGGCCACGAAGGTTGTGGAAGAAGAGAAATGTGTGAAGAAGGTGAAGGAGAAATCTGCATAGAGGGTAAAGGAGGAGAAATGCGTGTTGAAAAAAGTATTATCATTAATGGTCAGGAAATGACTAAAGTGGAATGTGAAAAAAGTGGAGCGAAAGATTGCTGCAAAAATAAAATGATGAAGAAAGATTCTGTAATAATAAAAAAATAAACGCATTTACAAAAAATCCTCTGCATTTATTATGCAGAGGATTTTTTGTGCGATTATTTACCCGTTATTTTACAATTAATTTCTCGGAAACAAATCCTCCATCTTTCTGCAACAAAACGAAGTAAATACCGGGAAGTAGTTTTGTATCAAGATGAAAAGTCGATCCTGTTTCAAAAGAAATATTTTTTTCAATTATCTTTTGTCCAATTGCAGAAAAAATAATTAGCTCGGCTTCTATATTTCCAACAAAAGGATTTTCAATAAATAATTTACCGTCTGTTGGATTCGGATAAAAATCAATCTTATCAATTAAAGAATTTGATTCAATGATTGAAGTAGCATTTTCGTTCAGACGAATAATTTGTTGATACATTGTTTCGGTATCAAAACTATCAAAGAGTCCACCGATCAAAATCTTGTTATCTGATTCGATTGTAATATCATTAATAAAAGCTGAAGCGGAGGGTATTCCTACACCAGCAGCAAAAGCATTGTCGATGGAGCCTGATGTATTTAAACGAGCTATTCTATTGGGGCCGACAATACCAACATTATACATTGCCGAAGTAAATTCGCCACCGGCTAAAATTTTATTATCTGTTTGTATAGCCAAGGCTTTCACGATTGCATAGGGATAAAAAGGTGGTGTAAAACCTAAATCGCGTGTTCCATCAACATTTAATCTTGCAATTCCCGTAATTAATTGCCCATTATGATAATTAAAATCACCGGCTACGATTATCTTTCCATCAGGTTGAAGTTCCATATCATAAGCGGTACTTATTGACATTCCCGAAAACCCGGGTGAATTATTCATGGTAGGGTCATATGGTCCGCCAGAAGATAGCAATGCTATATTACCACAAGTGAATCCATTGAACGAATTAAATTTTCCGGAAACAAGTATTCTTGAATCAGGAAGAACAAGAAGATCGTAGACGTTCATATTGAAGCCCGTGCCAATATTAAAAGTTGTATCCAGCGATCCATCATAATTGAAACGAGTAATGTGTGGTTGACTGTGACCATAACAAGTAAAAAATTCACCTGCTGCCAATACCTTGTCTCCTGTATGCAAATCAATTGCAAGAACGGCTCCGTTAATAACACCAGAAGGAATATTAAATGTATTGTCAAATGAACCATCTGCTAATAACCTTGCAACAAAATAACAGGCACTGCTATTGTAAGTTGCAAATAATCCACCAATTATTATTCTTCCATCACTCATAAGTGCAATGTCTCGAACCATAAAATCTGGGCCCGAACCACCTGTATTAAAACCTGCATCTATTGTACCATCGTGATTGAGACGCACAAGATTATTTTTGCCTGATCCAGCATAATTTGAAAAACTCCCTCCCAATAATATTTTACCATCCGGCTGCTCCACTACTTTGTAAACAACTACATCAGGCGGTACGGCTAAAAATGTATAATCAATAATAGGGGATTGCGCATGAATTAGTTTCGCAAAAAAAATGAAGCAAATTATAAAATAGCTTTTTTTCATTATTTTGATTTATGTCCAAAATATAGACGTCCATATAAAAGGAATAGTTGCACCTATGTTATTTTCAATTAAACTGTTTTTTGAAACAATTTTGCAGTTTTATTTTAATATAAACCCAAAACAAGATCCGCAAGGGAAAAGATTATCCAAACATTTTTCCTGGATTCAAAATATTATTGGGGTCAAACACTTTTTTAATATTCCGTTGCAAGTCCAAAGCCTTTTCCGAAAAAACAATATTCATATACTCCTGCTGAACTAGGCCTATTCCATGTTCTCCACTAATTGTTCCACCCAATTGTTTACAGATCGTAAATATTTCTGCAATGGCTTTTTTAATATGATCGCCATTCCATTGTTCATTTGTAAGATCGCCTTTGATTAGGCGGATGTGTAAATTCCCATCACCTGCGTGTCCATAACATACCGTTTTAAATTTATACTTTCCACCTACTTCTTTCACACCTTTTACCAATTTAGGAAGTTCGGCACGGGGCACAACAGTATCTTGTTCTTTACTGATAGCGTTGTTTTTCACCGCTTCATTTATCCCCCTTCTCAGTCGCCACAATTCATTTTTTTGTGCAGCAGATTCAGCAAATAAAATTTCTGAAATATTAAATTCCCCCATCAATTCAGAAATTTCTTCCATCTCCTTCATCAATACATCGAGGTTATTCCCATCCACTTCAATTAATAAATGAGCTTGAATATCATCCTCTAATTTTACGACATTACTTTGCACATATTTACATACCCAATCCAAGGCATCCCGTTCCATCAATTCCATTGCACTAGGTGTAAATCCGGCCCTGAAAACTTCGCTCACAGCTTTACATGCTTCATCCAAACTCCGGAAGGGCACAAGGATCAGAAGATCAAACTTAGGAAGCGGCAATAATTTTACAATAATTTTTGTGGCAATACCCAATGTTCCTTCGCTGCCAACCATCAATTGCGTTAAGTTATAACCGGTAGAATTTTTTAAAGTGTTTGCGCCAGTTTCAATAATTTCTCCCGTAGGAAGCACCACTTCCAAATTTAAAATATAGTCCTTCGTGGTTCCATATTTAACACATTTAGGCCCACCACTACTTTCTGCCACATTTCCACCTAAGAAACAACTTCCTTTGCTGGCCGGATCGGGAGGATAAAATAATCCTTTTTCTTTTACAGCATTTTGAAAGATCTCATTTATGACTCCGGGTTCCACGGTTGCTTGTAAATTACGTTCATCAATTTCCAGGATCTTATTAAATCGTTCCATTGATACTATTATTCCTGCATGAATTGGCAAGGCACCTCCGCTTAGTCCTGTTCCAGCTCCTCTTGGAGTAACAGATACAAATTCTGCATTTGCTAATTTCATTATCTCAGAAATTTCTTTTGCTGTATTCGGTTTAACAACCACTTCCGGTAAGAAAACTAAATCTTCCGTTTCATCGTGCCCATAATTCTTTAAACTTTCGGAATCAAAGAATACATTTTGTTCACCACAAATCTTTTGAAGTTTATCAAAAAGGGAAGTTGTTATTTTATTGTAGTTCATGTTTTGCATTAGGTATCTTACATCGTTTTATTCTATCCGAAATCAAAAATAACAAGACTTTTAAATCAAAAGCCCAAAAGTAATAATGAGTTATTAAGAAAACCGAACTCTTATACTATTACTTCAAAATTGATGGTAAAATGTGTTCAAATGCTATAATAATTATGAATTGTTAATTGTTAATTATTTTACAATAAAATAATCTTCCCTAAATATCTGTTTTTCAACATAATTACTATTTTTGTATTATATAAATTGAATGTGAACATCCTAAAGGAATTATCTGTCGAAAGATAAATATACCTTAACCGCTTCAACAAAATTTCAGAAGTGAACACCCTATAGAACTATCCGAAAGGAAATGACTCTAAACCGCTTCAATAGATCTTTATAAAGTTTTATTCAGCAGGATGTTCAAGGTTATTAAAATACATTTTCTCTTTATTATTCTGCTTACTACAAGCATTCGTGCAAAAGCACAATGTGGAACTGTAATTTCTACTTTCCCTTACACTGAAAATTTTGAAGCCGCTCCTTCATGGACATCCGGAGGAACAAATTCCGATTGGGCATGGGGAGCACCAACACACCCTTTTATCAATAGTGCCGGAGGAGGAACAAAATGCTGGACTGTGGGTGGACTAAGTGGTTCCTTTTATAATTATTCCGAATTGTCTTGGATTATGAGTCCTTGTTTTGATTTTAGTACTTTGAATTATCCATGGATCTCTTTTAAAATATTCTGGGAAGACGAATATAAATATGATGGAATGGTTTTGCAATACTCTTTAACCGGAGGAACAACTTGGATAAATGTTGGGGCATATGGCGATGCTGTCAATTGTTTAAATGATAATTGGTACAATTATAATAATGTCACTTGGTTAACAAGTTCAAGTCCAAAACATGGATGGACAGGCCGAACAGGTGCAACTTCAGGATCCTGCCAAGGAGGTAACGGAAGTTTAGGCTGGGTAACTGCAAAACATTGTATGTCATCGCTTGCTGGTCAGTCGAGTGTGCGTTTCAGATTCTTATTCGGCTCCGGAACTACCTGTAATAGTTATGATGGAATTTCTGTAGATGATATTTTTATTGGAGATGCTGCACCGAATGTTGCTAATTTCAGTTATGCCTGTGCAGGGGCCAATACCGTGAATTTCACAAATACTTCCTTGTTGTGTCCAACAGGTTACTTATGGGACTTTGGTGATGGAGCCACCTCAACTGTCACAAATCCATCTCATACATTTCCCGGTCCGGGTACTTATAATGTATTGCTTACGGCAAGTGGTCCTTGTAATGCTTCGGGTTCTATAACTATCCCTGTTTCAATTTTAGGAGCCACAACAACAATATCAAATGTTACCTGCAATGGAGTAAATAATGGAGTTGCAAATGCCACTGCTGTTGGAAGTGTTGGCCCCTTTATATATTTCTGGGCACCCGGAGGAGGAAGCTCTTCTAGTATTTCAGGGCTGAGTGCAGGAACATATACTGTTTCAGTTTCAGCGTCAGGAAGTTGTCCGGCAACGGCAACGGCAATTATCACTGAACCATCGGTGCTCAGTGCCTCCACAACCGTAACGCCTGTTAGCTGTTTCGGAGGTACGAATGGAATATCCGCTGCAACGGCAACCGGTGGGACATCAACTTATTCTTATTCATGGAGTTCCGGTGTTACGTCCTCAACAAATACCGGACTTAGTGCAGGAACTTATACAGTTACAATTTCTGATCTTAATAGTTGTACAACAACAGCAACAGCAATCATTACACAACCAGCAACACCGCTATCAATTACTTCCTCCTTTTCACCGGTTAGCTGTTTTGGTGGCAGCAATGGAACGGCCAATGCAATTGCTGCAGGAGGCACTTCGCCTTATTCCTACTTATGGACTCCAAGCGGGAGCACAACTTCAAATGCCTCTGGATTGATTGCCGGATCCTATGCTGTAACAATTACAGATGCTCATCTTTGTACTGCAAGTTCATCCATATCGATAACGCAACCACTTAACGCCGTTAATGCGACAACTAGCAATACTCCTTCTATTTGCGGATTAAGCGATGGAGGAGCAACAGTTAGCCCAACGGGCGGAACAATGCCTTATTCCTATTCGTGGCTTCCAACCGGGGGAACAGGAACAACTGCAACAGGGTTAGCGCCGGGAACATATACTATTACAGTTTCAGATGCTAACAACTGCTCTATTCCGGTAACAACTACAATAACAAGCACAGGAAACATTGTTGCATCCATTACAACGAGCCCTATTATTTGTTACGGTCAGGCAAATGGATCTGCAATGGCTTCTGTCACAGGCGGATCAGGACCATATACCTATTTATGGAGTTCAGGTGCAACAACAAATAGTGTTACAGATATTGCATCCGGCGCTTATTGTGTGACAATCATTGATTTAAATGGTTGCAGAGATACCGCATGTGTCGATCTTTATGATCCTCCGGCAATTAACGCTGATTTTACCAGCAATACAACTGTGGCGACAATCTATGATTCTGAAATATTTTTTTATGATCAGACAGCAGGTTCCACCAATTGGCAATGGGATTTTGGAGATGTGAACGGTTCAACAATAAGCGATCCGATCCACAACTTTGAAGGAGAAGGAACTTTTCCTGTTACATTGATAGTAACAAATTCAGAAGGCTGCACAGATACTGTGACGCACTATATTACGATAAATGATGGCTATACATTTTATGCACCTAACGCTTTTACGCCTGATAATAATGGAGAAAACGACATCTTCCTGCCTAAAGGAACAGGCTGGGATATTTCAAGATTTGATATGATGATCTTCGACAGATGGGGAAATGTAGTTTTTCATTCTACCGATGTTCGTTCTGGTTGGAATGGAAGCCTTAACAATGATCATGAGACTGCTCAAGCAGATGTTTACGTTTGGAAGGTGCAAGTTTATGATAACACTGGACTTAAACATAAGTACCTAGGTGCTGTAACAATGGTAAAATAAGCATATCGCTTTCCTTTAATTCTCTCCTTATACCATTCATCCTTTTTTAGTTAATTTTCAAACGAATTTTGCTATTTTCGTTCGATTCTAAAATTCTTAATTAAAATAATTATGAAACGACTTTTAATCATTGGTTTTTCGATACTCCTGTTCACTAACCTGAGTGCTCAAAAAAAGAATATTACACTTGAAGATATCTGGAAAACAGGCGCATTTCGTTCAAATGGCGTTTACGGATTAGTTTCAATGAATGATGGTTTGCATTATTCTGCCATGGATAATGGAAAGATCCTTCAATACGAATATGCAAAAGTTTCAACTCCTGAAATAATAGTTTCTGAAAGTGATTTGAAGATCGATGGTAAAACAATTGGCATAGATGGTTATCAGTTTAGTCCGGATGAAACAAAGGTGCTTATTTCAACAGGAACCGAGCAAATTTACCGTCATTCAACAAGAGAGAATTATTATGTATTCGATAGAAAAACAAAAGCTTTAACGGCTGTCAGCATCGGTGAAAAACAAATGTATGCTACTTTTTCACCTGATGGCAACAAAGTTGGATTTGTGAGAGGCAATAATATTTTTATTAAAGATCTTGCATCAGGAAAAGAAACACAAGTAACCACAGATGGCTTACATAATAATATAATCAATGGCGCCACTGATTGGGTACATGAAGAAGAGTTCGCATTTTCAATCGCTTATTTCTGGAGCCCTGACAGTAAAAAAATTGCTTATTATAAATTTGATGAGAGCAAGGTAAAAGAATTTTCTTTCAATGAATTTAATGATCAACTCTATCCAACCGAATACAAATTCAAATATCCAAAGGCGGGAGAAGAAAATTCAGTGGTGACCATCCACACCTACGACCTCGTTTCTGCCTCCGATAAATTAATGGATATAGGGCATGTTATTGATCAATATATTCCGCGCATCAAATGGACGATGGATCCAAATACATTGTCGATTGTGAGGATGAACCGCCATCAAAATAAATTAGAATTATTATTGAATAATGCTGCAACAGGTGAAGCAAAAGTAATCTATACAGAAACGAGCGAAACCTATATTGACATTCATGAAAAACAAGGAGATTACGTTTATTTCACAGCTGATAAAAAGAACTTTATCATTATGTGTGAAAAAGACGGGTTCAATCATATCTATCAATATGATATGAATGGAAAGCTTGTAAATCAAGTTACGAAAGGGAATTGGGATGTTGTAAATTTTCAGGGTATTGACGAAAAAACAAAAACAATTTTTTATACTGCTTCAGAAACAACGGCTGCTGAAAAAGATATTTATTCGATCAAAACAAATGGTACCGGAAAGAAAAAAATATCCACAGAAAAAGGCACACATTCTCCTGGATTCAGCACCGGAATGAAATATTATATCAACACGTTTTCATCTGCCAATGCACCTAATTTTATTGCTATTTACGATGCCCAAGGAAAGCAAATCAGAATACTTGAGACCAATGATGCTTTGGTGAAGAAGATGGCAGAATTTGACATCAGTAAAAAAGAACTGTTCATGTTCAAAACAACTGAAGGAGTTGAACTGAACGCATGGATGATCAAACCAACAAACTTTGATGCAACAAAAAAATATCCTGTTTTTCTTACGTTCTATGGCGGTCCCGGAAGCAACAAAGTGAATAATTCTTTTGATGGAAGAGATTATTTCTGGCACCAAATGTTGGCTGAGAAAGGATACATAGTAATGTGTGTGGATAACAGAGGAACGATGTATCGTGGCAGAGCTTTTAAAGATTGTACTTTCAAGCAATTGGGAAAATTAGAGGTAGCCGATCAGATCGAAACAGCCAAATATCTTGGAACATTACCCTATGTGGATAAAACCCGGATCGGGACATTCGGCTGGAGTTTTGGAGGTTATTTAAGTACTTTATGTATCACCAAAGGAGCTGATTATTTTAAAATGGCCATTGCTGTAGCTCCTGTAACCAACTGGCGTTATTACGATAATATCTATACCGAACGTTTTATGAGTTTACCTCAGGAAAATGCAAGCGGATATGACGATAATTCTCCAATAAATTATGTGAATATGCTAAAAGGGAAATATTTATTGATCCACGGCAGTGCAGATGATAATGTGCACTTTCAAAACACGATGGAAATGGTAAATGCCCTTGTAAACGCCAACAAACAGTTCGATCTGTTCGTTTATCCGGATAAGAACCATAGTATTTATGGCGGAAACACCCGTTTACATTTATACAACAAAATGACCGATTTTATCTTGAATAATCTATAATACATCGAAAAAAGAGGCTATAAATCAATAAGCGTATATTAAGTCTTTGTACCGTATACTAATTATATATATATTCGCAGGGTTCTAAATAAAAAATAAAAAAAACACTATATGTCAGAAGTAAAACAAGGTCACCCGAAAGGTCTATATGTACTTTTTGTAACTGAAATGTGGGAGCGCTTTAGCTACTATGGAATGCGCGCCATTTTTGTATTATTCTTAACAAAAGCATTAATGTATGATAAAGCTTTCGCTAGTGGTATCTACGGAAGTTATACAGGACTTGTTTATCTAACACCTTTAATCGGTGGTTATATGGCAGACAGATATTGGGGAAATAGAAAATCAATCATTATTGGAGGAATTATGATGGCTTGCGGACAGTTCTTTATGTTCATGAGCGGTTCTTTCTTTCAGAATATTGATGTTGCGAGGATATTTATGTTAATTGGATTAACGTCTTTGATCATTGGTAACGGTTTCTTTAAACCGAATATTTCTACAATGGTTGGACAGTTATATCCGAAAGGAGATAAACGTATCGACTCAGCTTTCACCATTTTTTACATGGGTATCAATTTAGGAGCATTCCTTTCTCCTTTAATTTGTGGAGGATTAGGTGATACAGGGAATCCTGCTGATTTCAAATGGGGCTTTATGGCTGCATGTATCGGAATGACAGTAAGTACAATACTTTTCATTTGGTTAAAAGACCATTATATCGTTACTCCTGAAGGAGAAGCAATTGGTACAAAACCAAACAGCAAACGTGAGATAAAAGATGCTAACGCTCCGGCTGAAGCAAACTCAGATTTTACAAAGGGACAAATATTTACCTGGTTAGGAATAGAAGTGGTTTTATTTTCATTATTTTTCTTTCTAGATCAAGGTGTAATAGGTTCTTTTATTTTCTCTTTATCTATAGCGGCTCCAGGATTTATTATTTCCGACAGAAGTCTTACCAAGGTTGAGAAACAAAGGATTTGGGTTATTTTCATTGTGGCATTTTTCGTTATTTTCTTTTGGGCAGCCTTTGAACAAGCAGGTGCGGCTTTAACATTCTTTGCCGAAGAACAAACAAACAGAGAAGTAGGATGGCATCTATCAAGAGGGCTATTAAGTTCTATCTACTTTATTATTGCAGCCATTCTTGCAATGGTTGGTTTTAAAGTGTTCACCAAAATGAAAAATGAACAAAAAGGAATAAAAGAATTGATACTTGCGTTGGTGATAGTTGGTATTGGATATTTAGTTTATGCAATTATCAAATTATCACCTATTGGTTCAGATATCGATTCAATACCTGCAAGTTATTTCCAATCAATTAATGCAATAGCTATTGTAATATTTGCACCATTATTTTCAATTCTCTGGACCTTTTTAGGCAAAAGAAATATTGAACCAGCATCACCATATAAACAATCTGTCGGATTGTTCTTGTTGGCAGTTGGGTATGCAGTAATAGCAATGGGAGTAAAAGGTATCGACCCTTCAACAAAAGTTAGCATGATGTGGTTGGTGAGTTTATATATGATACATACATTTGGTGAGTTATGTTTATCACCAATCGGATTATCGATGGTAAACAAATTAGCCCCTGTAAAATTCGCTTCCTTATTAATGGGAGTTTGGTTCTTATCAACTGCATCAGCAAATAAATTTGCAGGCACATTAAGTTCATTCTATCCAGAAACAATGGTTACTGTTTCTGCCGTTGAGGCTGAACAAACAGCGCATGCTATCACACTTTGCAGCAAATTAGATAAAGCAGAGGAGATTGATGGAACAAAATTCGTGAGCATCGATCTTGTTTCTTTTGCAGATGCAAAAAGCAAAGAAGAAAAAGCTTCAATGGTTGCAAACATTTTTAAAGGATCTTTAATAAAGAAAAAGTCCTTCGTAGGATATACTATTGACAGTCTCTATTCCTTTTTTATGCTTTTTGTTATGATGGCAGGAGTGGCCTCTGTAATACTATTCTTCCTATCAAAAAAACTTGTTAAAATGATGAATGGAATTGTTTAGATAATTCTTTCATTCTTCAAAAAGGTCAAACATGGTATAATGTTTGACCTTTTTTTTTCAAAATCATTTCAATTTATAAATAATAACATTTTTGTATCTTTACTCTAAGAATTTTTATAAACATGATCAAAAAACTAGTTTTTGCCTTAGGTATAGCAACAGTTATTGTGGTTGCACAAAGTTTTATCGCTAAAGTTCAAGCTCCTGCTGATGAATTAACAGGACCGGTAAAATGGTATACGTTCAGTGAAGCCGTTGAATTGCAAAAGAAAAGTCCACGACCGATCATGGTGGATGTATACACTAGCTGGTGTGGCCCATGTAAAATGATGTCTGCAAATACTTTTGGAAATGAAATCATTGCAAAATATCTGAATGAACATTTTTATCCTGTAAAATTTAATGCTGAAACCCGCGATACAGTAAAGTTTAATGGGTATGTTTTCGCGAATAAAAATCCGGAAGGAACACCACGCCCAGTGCATGATTTTGCAAACTCTATCTTAGAAGGGAAATTATCTTATCCATCTGTTGTATTTTTGAATGAGGAGATCAAAAAGATCCAGACCGTTGTCGGGTATTATAAGGCCGATCAATTTGAACCCATTGTGAAATTCTTTGGAAGCGGCAAATATAAGGATACCCCTTGGGAGGATTATCAAAAGACATTTGTGGCTGAAATAAAGGCACCAGAACCTGCTCCTTTTCCTGGAAAATAGTTCCTTTTTTTTAAAACTTTTGCGCTAAAATACGTATTAGGTTTAAATTTTGTACATTAGCTTATCCAAAATGAGAACGCTAGCCGACATGATGAACTTGAAAGAAAAAATACTTCAAGTATTAGAGATGAAAAAATTTACGTATGCTGATTTGGCATCGTACTTAAACATTTCTGAATCGGAATTGGATTACGCGCTTGAGAACAACACCCTGGAAATCCGTATTCTTGAGCTTATCTCCAAAGAATTACGCATTCCTTTATACAGCTTTTTCCGTGAAAACTTTGAAGGATTTGATTTTGAAAAAGAACCTTACTACAATGTTAATATTTGGAGTAAAGAGGAGGCTAAATTTACACTTGAACTAATGGCGCTGCGCCAGGAATTAGATGAGTTACGTGCAGAAGTTCGTCAAAAAGACCTATTAATCGATGCACTAGAAGCGCAGATTATTAAAAAATAAGTTCTTCAAAACACATCAACATTTTGCTGATTTTCATTGAAGAGTCAGCATTTTTTTTTGAAATAGAAAAAAGGATTTGACATACTGTTTTGGATTTTTTTTATTACCCACACTTCATAATTTTATTTTAGCGAATACAGAATTCTCACGCTAAATTTGGAAAAAGAACGTTCTAAACGACAAAACAAAAAAATATGACAAACGAGGAAAAGATTAATCTCATCGGACAAAAGATTTTGATTTTATCCAACAACTTAGAAAAATACCAGAACGAATTAAATTTCCTGAAAGAGCAACTGGTTCTTCTGCAAGAAGGTTCAATTAAGAAGCAGAACATAGTTCCACCAACGATCAATATTGCGGAGCAAAAAATTGTGCCTGTTCAGGAAACAAAGATCATTCATCCTGAAATTGTAAAAGAAAATATTCCTGAAATCAAAGTTGCCGAAACGGTAAAACCTTTTGTGCAACAATACATTCCTCCTACCCGACCAAAACAACAACCTGAATTTAATTTCGAACAATTTATTGGAGGGAAATTAATTACCATTATTGGTATTGCAATTTTAGTCATTGGAATGGGTATCGGCGTAAAATATGCTATCGATAACGATATACTTGGACCACTTGCAAGAATTGTTCTTGCTTATATTGCAGGAGGAATTTTATTATTTATCGCATTACGATTAAAAGCAAACTATAAAGCATTCAGCGCAGTATTATTAAGCGGAGGAATGGCCTCCCTTTATTTCACCACTTTTATTGCCTATACTTTATATGGGATGTTCGGACAACTTGCTGCATTCGGTATCATGGTCATTTTTACGATGTTCACCGTTTTTGCAGCAACAATGTATGAATTGGAAATAATTGGTATCATCGGACTAGTTGGTGCATATGCAGTTCCAATGTTACTAAGTGACGGATCAGGAAAGATCGAAGTACTATTTTCGTATATGGCCATTGTCAATATCGGAATACTGATCTTATCTTTTAAAAAATATTGGCAAGTTCTCAACCATGTCGCATTTGGTTTTACATGGCTGATTGTGACGACATGGTTTGCCGGCAAATATAATCATGAGATACACACTTCACTTTCTTTGCTTTTTTCTTCTTTGTTCTTTATTATTTTTTACATCAGTAACATTTCATATAAAACAAGAAAACAAGAAAAATATGGCATCCTTGATGTAATACGCATTGTTGCCAACAGTTTTATCTATTTCGGAATCGGTTACGCTACGCTGAATCAAGAAAGTACAAGAGATTATTTAGGCGCCTTTACCCTTGCAAACGCCATGATTCATCTTGTTTTCAGTTTTATCGTTTTCAAAAACAATCTGCTAGACAGAAACCTTTTTTATTTACTTATTGCCCTAGTTCTAAGTTTCATTACCATTGCAGTTCCTGTTCAATTGGAAGGGAATTGGGTAACATTATTATGGGCAGCTGAAGCTGTATTATTGTTTTCTATCGGCAGATATAAAGCAATTCGTTTTTATGAATGGCTAGGTTATATCATGATACTACTTTCGGTATTCAGTTTAATGCAAGACTGGACGAGTCAGCAAATGACATTTGATTATGGTATTTCACATTATAGCCTTTCTCCAGCTTTTGCAAACATCTACTTCTTTACTTCCTTATTTGTAATCATGTCAATGGGTACAATGATCTTTGTGCATTATAAAAAAGCATTGACAGAAGAAGAACATAAGAAATACGGGATTTATAAATTCATCGAATATGGAATGCCTATCCTCCTATTTATTCTTACTTATATTATTTTCAGGAATGAATTATCCAACTATTACCAATCCTTATATGAAAGTTCAGTAATGAATATTCCTTCAAAAGAACAATGGTCTGACCAGGGAGCAATGATAGAAGTAAGAAACGAATCCATTCTTATATTACAAAAAGTTGTGTTGGAAATTTATAATTTAATTTACCTGATCGTCTTCGCCATTTTAGCGGTATACAAGATAAAAACGGCAGAAGTAAGATGGAGTTCTTTCGGATTGAATATGCTGATTTCACTCACATTTATTACATCCGGGTTAAGTGTATTAAATTCATTAGATCATACTATTTATGAGCGACCGGATTATTATACAATATCCTCGTCATTGGGATATTTGCGCTACATCTGTTTTGCTTTGTTTGCATTTTTATTATACTTGAATTATGAAATAATAAAGACAGATGTATTTAAAAAATTCAGCATCCCGAAAATTTATACGGGATGTATCATACATTTCCTGATCATTGTAATACTCAGCAATGAATTGATCCATCTGCAAAGAATGCACTTCAGTGAAAACTTATATTATGGAAGCAATGCTATTTACAAATTAGGATTTACATCCTTATGGGGAATCTATTCATTTGCATTGATTGCCTATGGGATCTTTAAAAAGAATAAAATTATGCGTGTTTCGGCAATTTCATTGTTCGGGATTACCTTACTAAAATTATTGATATTTGATACCTGGGATCTGTCGACAGGTTACAAGGTAATTGCTTACATGTTGTTAGGCGCAATTCTACTGGTAGTTGCATTCTTGTATCAAAAATTTAAAGTGCTCATATTTGGCGATAATAAAAATTAACTGGAT
This sequence comes from Bacteroidota bacterium, assembly GCA_947476185.1. Classification (GTDB taxonomy): domain Bacteria; phylum Bacteroidota; class Bacteroidia; order 2-12-FULL-35-15; family 2-12-FULL-35-15; genus 2-12-FULL-35-15. The sequence continues at coordinate 2,084 of CANJPX010000055.1, read as the reverse complement.
AAAAACCTCAGGATTAGCAATTGGCATTTTTTTACCACAACTTATTTTCTTTACCCTTTTCTTCAGTACTTTTCGCTTTGGACAAACTTCTTGCGCTGTAATACGTTTAAACGAAAAAGCCTTGTATAAAATGTAAAGCTTTTCATTTTTAAAGAGGTTGGCCAATAAGAATGATTTGAACACTTTTTAAGAATAATTTCGCAAATTGTAAAAAGCATATAAATTCTCACATATCTATTTCATTTAATCCGACCATGTGATTAGATAAAAAGTACGATTGACAAGTTGTAAATATTTTGATAATAGTCTACATTTACATTATTACGAAACAATCGAAATAAAAGGAATTAGATAATAAAAAGGTGGAAAATGAAAAGGCTTGCTGGACTATTTGTCTTGAATGTAAAGGACGCGGTAAAAAAAGCCGTAATCTCAGCAAGGAGGCGCGACTTCGTTATCAGATAGAATGTGATTTATTTGAAAAAATGAAGAAAGAAGGGATTGCGAAAGTGCGTCCTAATCGACACTTGTATTCTTGCTTGAACTGCAGTGGCTCCGGATTGGTTCATTCTACTAGCCATCCTATTGCAGATAAAGAAAACTTCCCACACGTTGCTATTATTGGAGGTGGTATTGGAGGTGTAGCATTGGCTGTTGCTTGTTTGCACCGTAGCATACCATTTACACTTTATGAGCATGATACTAGTTTCGATGCACGATCTCAGGGGTATGGACTCACTTTGCAACAAGCAAGTATAGCAATCAAAGGCTTAGGTATTTTTGCGTTAAAAAAAGGTGTGAATTCAACACGACATTTGGTTCATACTACGGAAGGAAAAGTAATCGGTGAATGGGGAATGAGAAAGAGAATAAATACAAATGTGAAAACTACTCCAAAGCGTACAAATATTCATATCGCAAGACAGGATTTGCGCCTAGCGCTTCTAGAACAAGTCGGTGGACAAGATATAGTGCAATGGGGACACCAGTTAATTGATTTTAAGGATACAGTTGGTGAAGGTGTAAACCTAACCTTTAAAGTTAATGGGGAGACTATGCGTGCAAAGGCAGATCTTTTAGTTGGAGCCGATGGTATTCGAAGTACGGTTCGGAAATTACTGATTGGCGAGGATAATTCCCCTTTATGTTACTTAGGCTGTATTGTCATTTTGGGTATTTGTCCTTTAGAAGCTCTTCGTGATGTGGATAGTTCTTTGCTGGACTCGGCAACAGTATTTCAAACTGCCAATGGCAATGAGAGAATCTATATAATGCCATATTCACATGATACTGTAATGTGGCAACTTAGCTTCCCAATGGAAGAAAAAGAGGCAAAGGAATTGAGTGCTCAAGGAGCAAATGCTCTCAAGGAAGAAGCATGCCGCAGAACTCAGTGGCACACTCCTATTCCTCAGATTGTATCAGCTACATTGGAAGCGCTCATTTCAGGCTATCCTGTATATGACCGAGAATTACTAAAAGAAGAAATGGGGAAGAAATGGGGGAATGTGACTTTGATAGGAGATGCAGCCCATCCTATGAGTCCGTTCAAAGGACAAGGGGCGAATCAAGCGCTGCTCGACGCTTTGGCCCTGGCTCGTGCCATATCTATAAAATGTAATCCATTATCTCATTGGAGAGAGGCAGGAATAAGGGAAAGAGTATTAACGGAGTTTGAATCAGAAATGATTGAACGAAGTTCTTCCAAAGTGAAAGATTCTGCAGAAGCCGTAAAACATTTACATTCAGAAATTTTTCTCCATGAAGGTGATCAGCCAAGAGGACGGCATCTACGGGGGCATACCAAATAAATGCGAAAACATTTTTTCTAGACAGGCTTCTCGCACTGTGATTCGTTTTAAAACAAAAAAAGTCCAGCATTACTGCTGAACTTTATAAAAAGGGTGGCCAATGGGAATGAAGTTGAACACTTTTTAAGGATAATTGAGAAAATAATAAAGAATAAATCTATTTAAGTGCCTTGATAAAATCAATCATATCTATTTTTATTAATTCCCAATGCTTTTCTCTTAAGCATACAGGATCAAAATCTCCATCAGCATTTTCAAACTGGGTAAAATTCT
>CANJPX010000054.1 GCA_947476185.1 Bacteroidota bacterium | reverse complement strand
TTATTAGTGTTTCTGCGACTACAACTTACGGAAGTGATTCTAAATCTCAAACTATCATTTATTCGCAACAGGTTGTAACACCTGCACCTTTAGTAACGATCACATCACCAAGTGTGAATCCTTTTAATATCTCGACTAATATTTCTGTTGTGAATGCTATAGTTACGAATGTATTGAATGCTTCACAAATTACTGTTTCATTAAATGGTGCAGCAACTACTGGGTTTAGCTACAATGTAATGACAAAGCAATTGTCATTTAATGCAAATTTAATTTCGGGCGCGAACATTATTACCATAGTAGCAAATAATTCTTCCGGCAGTGATTCGAAATCAACGACAATAATTTATACCGCACCTGTTGTGGTGCCGGCACCTGTGGTTACAATAACCTCTCCATCTGTGAACCCTTTTAATACTTCAACAAGTACGATTTCTGTAAATGCTTCTGTATTGAATGTGTTAGCCGCTTCGCAAATTGCTGCAACACTTAATGGAGCAACTATTCCTTTTACTTTTAATGCTGCAACCAAACAATTATCGTTATCTGCCGGCTTGATTTCAGGGGCAAACGTTGTAACTGTCTCTGCGATTAATACTTCAGGCAGTGATTCGAAGTCGACAACAATAACCTATACCGCTCCGGTTGCGTTGCCTGCTCCTGTTATTACATTTACAACTCCAACAGCTCTCGGTACAGAATCAACTACTGCGGTTTATAATGTGGAAGCTACTGTTTTGAATGTATTATCCTCTAGTGGCATCACTGTAAAAGTGAATGGTGTGAGCCTGACAGGGTTTACTTATAGTGCCTCAACCAAACAGGTTAAGTTTAATGCCAATTTAAATATCGGAAGTAATACCGTGGCTATTTCTGCTACTAATGCATCTGGTTCTGATAGCAAGTCTGTGATCATTAAATACAAGCTATCTATCAATCCATTAAATTCTGATTCATTGAATTCACCAGTTAATCCTGGTAATCCTAATGTTCATCATCCAGGTGGTGTGACTATCGTTACAGGAGGTAGCACTGGAACGACAGGTGCTTTGCCAACGATCGTATTTGGATTAAATAACCCCTATGTAGCTACAACTCCTGAAGTAACTGTTACAGCTGTGATCGGTGGTGTGGCATCACAAAGTGATATTGTCGCCAAAGTTAATGGAGTTGTTGTTCCGTTCACCTATACATTAAAAACAAAATCAATTAGTTTTTCAGCGAGTGTGAATGTTGGTGGAAACACGATCACTGTAGTTGCTACAAACAGCAGTGGTGCGAAGACAGAAAATTTGACAATCACCAGACCTTAAGTTCAATTTACATATTAATAAAAAAAGCATTCTTCTGTGGAGAATGCTTTTTTTATTACTCCTGTAAAGTTCAAATTAAAATATCAGTTTTCTATTTCGTTTTATCTGCATATAATAAAGTTAAGAATTATATTTGAAACAAAAATTGTTCCCATGTACAGAAGCGTCCTATTAAATTTTATTTTTTTGTTACTGATATGTGGAGAAAACAACGCTCAGGTTATTCAGGAGTTGAATTTTGGAGGTGATATTTCATTACGTGGATTAAGTGTTGTGAATGATAATACTGTTTGGGTGAGTGGAAGTAAAGGCCAGGTTGGGAAAACACTGGATGGTGGAAAAACATGGAAATGGATCACTGTGAAAGGATATGAAAAATGTGATTTCAGAGATATTGAAGCGTTCAGTAAAAACGTTGCTATCATTATGGCCGTGGCAGAACCTGCGTTTATCCTTAAAACAACCAATGCTGGGAAAAGCTGGAAAAAAGTGTACGAAAATAGTTCAAAAGGAATGTTTTTAGATGCAATGGATTTTTCAGATGAGAAGAATGGTTATGTGATAGGTGACCCGGTAAATGGTAGGTTCTTTATTGCAAAATCAAATGATGGTGGTGAGACCTGGCAAGAATGCAATCGTGCGTATTTTCCTTTACCGGATAGTACCGAAGCTTGTTTTGCGAGTAGTGGAACAAATATCAGGATCATAAATAAAGATCGTTTTGTGTATGTAACAGGTGGCGTTTATTCAAATATAGTTATTGGAAAACAAAAAATAAATCTACCTCTTTTGCAAGGGAAAGAAAGTACAGGGGCTAATTCCATTGCTGTGAAGGATTCGAATACCTTTATTGTTGTTGGGGGAGATTTTTCAAATGTTAAGGCAATGCCTAATTGTGCTATTACTTCAGATGGAGGAAAAACTTGGACATTACCTCAAACGCCTCCTTCCGGATATAAAAGTTGTGTAGAATATATTTCAGGAGAAACCTGGATCTGTTGCGGACTAACCGGAATAGATATTTCTGCTGATAATGGTAATAATTGGAAACAAATTAGCAATGTGTCCTATCATTCTTGCAGAAAGGCTAAGAATGGAAAAAGGATCTTTTTAACAGGAAATAATAGTAGGATAGGAGTATTAGTTCGTTAGTGCATTATTCAATGCATTGGAGGCACAACTACCGCAATTCATTTTCAGGCTTCTAATGGTGCTTTTATTTATAATTAACTCTTTCTGTGATAATTATCATGAAAATGCTTTAATGAAAGCTATTATAATATTTGTCAAAAAACCATTACCTTAGCGCTCCAAATAAAGGAAATTTATATTTTAATTAATAGTAGTAAATATGAAAAAACTTGTACTCTTCATTTCACTTTTTTTATTCGGTGTAGCATTAATTGCTCAGCAAAATTTGACCCCTGAATTACTTTTACAGATGGGGAAGTTAAATGCTTCAGGTATTACCAAAGATGGTAAATCAGTTGTATATAGTGTTCGTACATACAATGTTGCTGAAAATAAAAAAACAACCAAAGTTTATGTGCAGCCTATCGCAGCAGGTGCTGCTGTTGAAAATGCAAATGCAAATGACCTTGTTCCAAATAATCGTATTTCTCCAGATGGAAAAATGAGTATATCGGCTAATGATATTCCTGTGGTAAAGATCTTTGGAAAAGATATCTATCCGGATCTATCTAAGTCTGATGTAATGATCTATGATAATTTGAATTACCGTCACTGGGATACTTGGGAAGATGGTGCATTCAGCCATATTTTCATCAACAAGTTGGATGGTTCAAAAATTATTGACAGTATTGATATTATGGCCACAGAGCCTTATGATTGTCCTCAAAAACCATCCGGTGGTGACGAAGATTTTATCTGGAGTATGGATGGAAAACAAGTGATCTATGTTACAAAGAAAAAATACGGGAAAGAATATGCTGTGAGCACCAATACAGATATTTATTCATATGACATTGCAACAAAAAAAACAAAAAACATGTCGGAAGGCATGATGGGATATGATGTAAATCCGGCATTTTCCGCTTCAGGTAAACTTGCTTGGTTGAGTATGAGAAGAGATGGCTATGAATCAGATAAGAACGATATTATTATCAATGAACCTGCAGAAAAATTAAATCTAACAAAGGATTGGGATGGAACAGTTACCGATTTTAGATGGAGCAATGATGGTAAGCAAATATACTTTTTAGCACCGGTTGATGGTACTGTTCAGTTATTTTCTGTGAATGATCCCAGCAACACTAAAAAAACTCCTGTTATCAAACAAATAACAAAAGGGAATTTCGATGTGCAGTCGATGGTTGGGCAATCGGAAAATAAAATGGTTGTTACCAGAACAGATTGGAACCACGCATCAGAACTTTATACTGTTGATCTTACAACAGGTGTATTGACACAGTTTTCGCATGTGAACGATGAAAAATATGCGAAAATTAATATGAGCAAAGTAGAGAAGCGATTTGTTACTACTACTGACGGACAAAAAATGTTGGAGTGGGTAATCTATCCTCCCAATTTTGATGCGAGCAAAAAATACCCTACTATTTTATATTGTCAAGGAGGACCACAATCTGCATTATCACAATTTTATTCTTACAGATGGAATTTTCAATTGATGGCTGCAAATGGCTATATTGTTGTAGCGCCTAACAGAAGAGGGATGCCGGGACATGGAGTGAAGTGGAACGAAGATATATCAAAAGATTACGGTGGACAAAATATGCGGGATTATTTAACGGCTATTGATGAATTTACAAAAGAACCGTTTTGCGATAAGGACAGGTTAGGTTGTATTGGTGCTAGTTATGGTGGATTTTCAGTTTATTATTTAGCCGGTATTCACAATAAACGATTTAAAACATTTATTGCTCATGATGGGATTTTCGACTGGAGAGCAATGTATGGGACTACTGAAGAGATGTGGTTCGTAAACTGGGATCTTGGTGGTGCGTATTGGGATAAAGATAATGCTGCGGCTCAACGATCATTTAATGAATTTAATCCTGTGAATAATGTAAAAAAATGGGATACTCCGATATTGATCATTCAGGGAGGACAAGATTACCGTGTGCCTATTGAACAAGGTTTAGGTGCATTTCAGGCAGCGCAATTGCAAGGCATAAAAAGTAAAATGCTTTATTTTCCGAATGAGAATCATTGGGTGTTAAAAGATCAGAATGGCTTGGTTTGGCAACGAGAGTTTTATAAGTGGTTGAAAGAAACATTATAAATTGAAAAGGGTTTAAAGAAATTTAAACCCTTTTTTTATTGTAATATTGTTAAATATTTCTCTTTTTAGATCAAGGCAATTATCCTCCAATGCTTATCATGCTTCTTTCATGCGATTCGCAGGTTTGGTTTCCCCAATTTTCTTCTTCATTATTTCCACCAAGCATCAGGAATTTACCTTTCACGCATTCTTCAATAAGAGGCTTAATGTTTTTTTCCTGACGAAGTGAAGTAAGCAGGTCTGTTTCTGTTTTCGCAAAAAGACAATTATACATTTTTCCATCCGCAGTAAGCCGCATTCTGTTACATCCGCTGCAAAAAGGATCACTCATAGTGCTAATAACAGCAAAAGAACCTTTATGATCCGGCACGAAATATTTTTTCTGAGTATCGTTTTTTTCGTTCAATAATTTAATAAAATTATATTTCGAAGCGATAATATCCAGGATCTGTTGATGTGTAACTACTTTTTCGCTATTCCATTTGTTTCCGATAAAGGGCATGAATTCAATGAAACGTACATGTACCGGTAGTTCTTTGGTCCAGTTAAGGAAATCGAGTATCTCATTATCATTAACACCCCTTATCATTACAACATTCACCTTCACATGAAAATCATTCGCCAGAAGTAAATGAATATTTTTCATGACACGTTCAAATACATCCCTTTGTGTTATCGAAAAATATTTTTCTTTTTGGAGGGAGTCTAAACTTACGTTTACAGTTCTTAGTCCCGCTTCTTTAAATGTTTCAATGAATTCGTCAATAAAAACTCCATTGGTTGTAATGGCAAGCTCAACGGGGTATTTAGAAAGCCTTTGGATAATTTCTTTTGCATCTTTTCTTATCAAAGGTTCACCACCTGTAAGTCGGATCTTTTTTATTCCTGCTCCTGCAAAAACAGAAACAATGCGATCAATTTCATCTGCGGTCATGCGTGGTTTATTCGCGAAAAACCCTTTTTCAAGATCGTTCGGATTACAATAAGTGCAGCGCAAGTTACATTTATCTGTAAGCGAGATCCTCAGATAATCATGAACACGGTTGAAATTGTCGGTTAGCATACTAATCCTTTTTAGAAAGGTCTTTTGCTTCTACTGAAATATCTCCTTTTGCTTTTTTGAATTCACTAATACCTTCTCCCAATCCTTTCATTAATTGAGGGATTTTTTTTCCACCGAATAGAAGGAGGATGATTATTCCAACAATAATTAATTCACTTCCACCAAGGCCAAATATTCCAATAATCATTATTAATGTATTCATTTTAGTTTTGTTTTTTAGTAATTGAAACTAATAAATTTGACAGATCAGTGTAAAAATCAATAGGATTACAACTTTGAACTGCTTCTTGAAATTTTTCTGCGAATTCGGAAAGATGATCTGTCATAAATTTTTGGTAAGCACTTTCTACAACAAATATTTGTTCTTCATCTTGCGCTAAAGCTCTTTTCACCAAAAGAAGTGAAGCAAACTCAAGTTGATAAATGATTGAATCCGGGCTATCGCCACTTTTGGCATTCATTCCAAACGCTTTGTAAAACCCGGCAACATCTGAAACACAATTCATTTTTGCGCAAACTGCTGTTTCAGTTGTAGCAATGGTGCCTTTCAAAAACACGCGGGAATATTCTCTTAAAGTATCCTTATAATCGATTGTTTTCTGAATTGCTTCTAAGTAACCTTTCGTTTCAGGATCTAGATCACCATCTTTTAACAGATCATGAATGATAGATTCTATATCTTCTGTTTTTTCTTTTTCAGGATATGAAAACCCCATGCTCAGTATCCTGAACAGATCGGCTTTAACTAAATTTTTGTCAATTGCTGTTTTCATTTTTTTTTATTTTTGAATGATAAGGTCAGTCCATTGTGCATAATGTTTCTTTCCACTGATATTTTCAAAATGCCCGTTCCAGATCGCAAATGCAATTTTTGTAGGAGCAGTTAATGGAGCATCGTCTTTATCAGGAGAAACGATCGGACGTGTAATAATTACTTTCCATGTATTGTTTTCCCAAACGCCCCAAGCTGTTGCATTTTGAGTGGTTTGCGTAGTGAGTGTTCCATAACCCTCAGCCATACATTCTTCTGATGGTTCTTTTCTGTCAAAAATTGACATTGGGTTTCCGGCGTAGGAGGCAGGCATAAAATTATTGCCCTGACCTTTGGAATAATCTGATGCAGAAATATCTTTCGCAAATTTTCCATTTGTGCCATCTCCTTGTTTTTCTGCCATTGGGTAAATATCTGCCCAGTAATTCGGATAGGCATCTTTTACATCGCGGAAACCGTTCTCTACATCGTTCTGCCAAATTCCTTTCCAGTGAATAATGTGAACACGCCCTTTTTTATTTCCCATCATAAAAACAGGAAGGGTATCCGGATGCATTGGTAATTGAATGGCAACCTGGTCACAGAATTTATCCGCATCAACAATAATATCCTTTGTTGAATCGGTCCATTCCAATAAAAAACCAACTGTAGTTCCATCATTAATGGACTTTACTTTTAAATTTTTTACAGATGGAATAGCCAACATTGGATTGGCAATGTTTTGTGGAAAAATAGGAACAATATATTCCGTTGCAGCGGTCCATAAGGCGTTATTTATTTCACGTAATGGTACGCTTGCCACTTTTTCCGATTTAATGGTAATAGGTTGGGCGTTCATTAAGTTTGCCGAAAGAACCATCATTATAGCTATAAAGATCTTTTTCTTCATTTTATTTGATTTTAAAAATTAGCATTTTTTTAAATTAATTTTTATCTTCTATGGAGTATTGTGTCTGAATGTACCATGATCTTTATCATCGTAAGGTCTAACATATACCGGTTCTGTCATCGGAACTTTAGCAAGAACTTCTCCGGCTTCATTATAACTTACCGTGAAGTCTCCTTCTCTTTTATAGTGATGCGTTATTTTTGGAGTGTTACCGAATAACAAGAATGCAGCTAACAAGTCCGGATCATTTTTAAGATTTTTATATGCAGCAACCGCTTTGTCAACTCCCGGACCAAACATTTGATGTAAAAAATCGGTCGGAACATGTATAGGAGGAATGTAATATACATTCGGCTCGGTACCATATTGCGGATACAACGGCAATGCAATTTTTTTGATATGAACGATCTGATCGATCGGGTTATCGGCTTTTGCTTCACCCGGTTTACTCAAAAATCCTTGCAATCTTATTTTTCCGATACATGTTTGAACGCAACGAGGTTGTTCACCTTGCTCTATCAAAGGATAACATCCGATACATTTTTCAGAAGTGCGTGTTACCATATTGAAGAATGTTTTTTTGTAAGGACAAGCCTTTACACATTCCTTGTATCCTCTGCAACGTGATTCATCGATCAATACAATTCCATCTTCCGGTCTTTTGTAAATTGCTTTTCTTGGACAAGCAGCAGCACATCCAGGGAAAGTACAATGGTTGCAAATGCGTGCCAGATAGAACATCCATGTATCATGAATTCCGCTAAAGAAAGCACCCTTATTTACATTAGAAGAACATTCATCTTCACCCATATTTGGAAAGGCGTAATCTCTTTCTGCCGGTCTCCATCCATTTACATTTTCACCTTTAGTGTCGTCAAAAATTGTTTTGCCTTTATACGCTCCTGTAACTTTATCCCAGGATTGTTCGCCCATCATTTTCAGAGTATTCAGATCCCATTTCAATGGATAACCGCCATAAGGTTTTGTTTCTACGTTGTTGAAAAACATCGTTTCTTCTCCTTTACCGGAGGTCCAGGTAGTTTTACATGCAACCGTACACGTTTGACAGGCGATACATTTATTGGTATCAAAAATATATGCTATTTGTTTGTTTGGGCGATTTTCTTCATAAGGATATTTCATATCCTTTTTTAGTTGCCAATTTTTTACTGTTGCCATAATATTTTTTATTTTTAGTTCAACTATTTCTTTTGTTTTTTATTTTTCTGGATCCTTATGCTTTATAGTATCCGCCTTTCATGAATTTTTTCAATTCATCACTTTCATAAGTAGGGCGGATTCCTTTTTCTGCACCTTCCCATAATCCTTTTCCATCAATTCCTCCTTTTTCAGCGAAAGTCACTTTCACATAAGATTCTCTTGGTGCTCCGGTTGCGCCATGCACATCCAATTCAAATCCTTTTCCTAACGTTTGTCCGAAGTGATTTTTCCGCACTAACGAGTCGGTCATAAGTGTTGGGTTCAGCCAGGCTCTTGTGCAACTTTGGTGTGATCCACTTCTGAATAAAGATTGATAACCTGTCTTTTCATTTTTAGCCAATCCTGTCGGACTATTTTTCGAAGCTTTAACAGAACCGTAAGTTGAGCCATATGCGTTGTGCCACATTCTCAGAACGCCTGTTGGAGTTCCCGGATAATATCTTGCACGGCATAATAAACGGGAAAGTTCATAAGCCTCTGAATCTTTTTTACCTTGCCATCCGCGGAAAGGACGATCCTCCGGATCAGCATCTATGTGTACATAATCTCCATCCTCAACTCCCAGAGCTTTTGCATCGATTGGATTGATATCCACATACATTTCAGTAACGAACGGTTTACGTTTATCCGCTCTGTGCATGTCGCCAAAAGGACCAAACCAAACAGCAACGATATCAGTATCTACAGGAGTAGTATGTGCACCGTGACGATATTTAGGTGTATGGAAAATAAATTTAAAATCCTTATCTGCCGCATTTAACGGATGTTTGGTTAGTTTTTCATCGTTCCATGATTTTACAACGTTTCTTCCCTGACGAACATCTCCTGACATGTTATCTCTTGAAACACCATAATCTTCAGGTGTTTTAGGTTTGATAGAAGGGTGAGGGTTCGATACAATTACGTTTGGCTCATAAGGTGTAGAATCGATCGGCTCTCTGTGAACAGGTAAATTTTCACCTGCTGCCAAAAATTCTGCTTCATCTCTGTAAAATTCCAAACGACCGGTTTTTGTATACCATTGTTTTTCTTCAGCCACTTGTTCATACCCGCTCATTTTAGGATATGTTCTTGACATCAGCAATGCAGGAATACCTTGTTTTGCTTTTGCTTCTGTTTCTAAAACATTGTAACCTTTTGTTGCAGGGCTCAGATCGAAAACTCTTTGTAAATAAACTTCAGGTTTTCCTTCATGCATAAATTTGAAATAATCGGTGAACCTTGGCTCATCTACTAATTTCCCCATTGCTTTAGCAATACCTGCAATCGCTTCCAGATCGCCCTTGGTATCATAAATTCTGGCAAGAGGAGTTCTCGGATAAATATATAAGAACGGATTTGTTACCGACATTGTAGCATCAGGTGATTTGAATTCACCCCATGAATCCACACCGAAAACAATATCGGCATACTCGCAAGAGCCGGTCCACCACCAATCAAATACACCAATAAATTCCACCTTCGGATAAGAGTTCACAACAGCCTCATAGTGTCCTTTATTATTTGCTAATAATGAATTGCCATTAGAAACCATAATAGATTTGGTAGGTGTTGGCATGTGTGTATTTCCTGTCAATACTTTATCACCAACTTTTAACATGCGATCACTGTTGTTGAAAAAGTGCGCAGACTCGTAGGAGAAATATTTTTTAACATCAGCAGGTTTTCCTTCTTCCATTTGAATATTGAAAGGGTTTTCAAGGATGTAAGAAGGGAGTCCGCTGAAATAGGCTGCACGATAATTTCCTGAGAAGCTACCCACATTGCCACCAACTCTTCCAATATTTTTTGTTAAGGATGCTAGTAATAGAACCGTTCTGTCTTTCAATGCATTATTGAAGAACTGGTTTGGTCCCATACCCATTGCAAATAAAGTTTTACCTGAATGTTTAGCAATACCTCTTGCAATTGATTTAATACCTTCAATTGGTGCCCAGGTTAATTCAGAAACAATTTCAGGTGTGAAATTTTCATTCACATATTGTTTTATAAGATCAAAAACGGTGCGGACTTCAACAGTTGTTCCGTCAATTAATGTTACTTTAAACTTTCCTTCCAATGAAGGGAAGATGCCTTTTTCATTCATCTTTTTTCCATAATCATCGCGGCAAATTGGAGTAACAACATTTAGTTTTTCATCCCAAACCATAAAATCGCCCCAGTCTTTTCTGTCTTTTTCAGAAACATAGGTACCTCCTTGTTTAAGCATAGGAGTTGGTTTTTCGTCAGCCTTCATTACATGGATATAATCCTGAATATCCTTATTCTGATAATCTTTTATGACTTCAGTTGGTTTCAAAAATTCATTGTTGTCCATTCTAACTAGGAATGGCATATCAGTGAATTTTTTCACATACTCAACATCAAATAAATTTTCATTGATTATGACATGTGTAAATCCTAATGCTAAGGCAGGTGTAACACCCGGACGAACAATTAAAACGTTATCAGCCTTGTTTGCGGTAGCACTGTATTCACAAGCGATCACGGTAACTTTTGCACCTTTCATTCTTGCTTCAGTTAGCCAATGTGCATCCGGCATTTTTGTAGTGATCCAGTTCATTCCCCAAACAATGATGTTGTCAGAGTGTTCAACGCAAACCAGATCATAATCCATCGCTTGTGCACCTGTTACCATTGCGTGTCCCGGAGGTAAGTCCGTATGCCAAGCATAACTATCCCAGGCTCTGGCACCTTTTGCTTCTTCAGGTTTGCAATTATTTATTTTAGCATCAAGTAAAGCAAGTGAGTTTGCAAAACGATTCATTCCGAAAATCCGTGTAACACCTAAGGCTGCCATTCCACCTCTGTGCTTTAATACCTGCACACCTTTTCCGTGAGTGGCTTCCACCATTTCTTTCGCATACCCTTGTTCTTCAAGCAGCTTTTTTCCATTTTCACCATTGTAAGTGGTAGCAATATTGTGTAAAACTTTTGCTGTTAATTCTGAGGCTTCGTCCCAGGTGATTTTTACGAAAGGTTCTTTTCCTCTTCCTTCAAAATATTTAGCAGGAGCTTTACCGTTGGCTTCTCTTGGGAATCCATCTTTTACCCAAAGTAAAAATCCTTCACGTGCAACCGGAGATTTAACCCTTCTGTCGCCATAAAATCTTCTGTGTAATGCTAATCCTTTTTGGCAGCAACGAGGCTCCCATCTAGCAGATGCTTTGTTTCCTTGCAGGTCTTCTGCATGCGAAAAGCCATAACTTGGAGCAATACGAACGATAGTGTCATTTTTTACATGTGCTTTTAATAAACAGTTATGTGTGTCATTTGGAGCACACAGGAAAGTAAATTCACTTTCATGTTTCCACAGATCACGGTATGTTTTTTCCCAATCACGATTAGGGTAAGGTGCAAAAGGACTTTTTACATCTACAGGATCAAAAAATGCAAATGCTTTGCTAAAACCGTTTGCTTCCAGTTGAGATAAAACAATTGTTCCCATGGCTGCCAAGGAAACATTTCGTATAAATTTTCTTCTACTTTCCATATTTTATTTATTTAATTCGTAAAAAATATTAATTAAGTCGATCTGCTTTTTTTATTTTTTCATTGCGCTAAGTTGAATGACAACTTTTGATAAGACAAGGATCACTGCCAGGGTTAGGCAACCAACGAGTGCCAATAACCAGAAGAAAGGAAGTGATACGATCTTCTCAAATTTTGATGGTGCATCTTTCGTTGAGACTTCAGTAACTGCAGGTTGTGCAGTTGTGCTACTTTGATTTGATGCAGTTTGATTTGTTGCTGCCGGTGCTTCAGTTGTTGAAGCTGCTATAGCAGGAGTTGCAATGTCTGCTGCAGCGACCGTAGTAGCATTTGTGGTGGCAGTTGCAGGAGCAGCAGCAGTTTCTTTTGTATCTGTGTCCCCACTTTGTGCTTTTATGTAATTTGCAAGTTTTTTTATTTCATCTGATTTTAACTCCGGAAAATCAGGCATAACAATAGAATTAAATTCTTCAAATAAGGCCTTTGCTTTTGCATTACCACCATTGATTACAGATTGAGATGATCTGATCCATGTTTCAAGATATTTTAAATTGTATTTTTTATGGACACCTTTTAGATCCGGACCAACCAACCGGCCGTTACCGATTGTATGACAAGGCGCGCATTTAGCAACGAAAACAGATTGGCCTCCATCCTGCGCATTTAACGAAATGGAGATGGTGCAAAAAATAATAGCAATTTTGATAATTAATTTCTTTTTCATGGTAGCTAATTTTTTATAAAGTATTTGTTTAGTGGTCTGTGGTTTAAATTCAGTAAATATTAAAAAACAAAAAAATAGGTTAGTCTTGGAATCACATCAGCACTTCTTTCATAATAAGATCCGGCCATTGTTGCTTTATCATAGTTTGCAGGCTTTTCTCTTTTATCTGTATAAGTTGTGACATAAATATTCGGAATTATATGCATGTTTTTAAAAGGTGTATAATCAAAGCCCAGGGTCATGAAATTTTCATCATACGATCTTGAATTATCTCCTTTTTTGTAATCCGAATCAGCTTGATAAGTATCAAAACGAAAGAACATATTTAGTTTTTCTTTGATTAGCGAACCATAGGCAAAAAAGGAAAATCCGAATGCAGCAACATCAAGTGTATCTCTATTTCCGGTAACTGCATCTGTATTTATTTTACTTGCTTTCTGGATCTGGTAAGGAACCTCGATACCGGCAGTTAATCGTTCGGATCTGTAAGCAATAAATCCTTTCATGGTCATTTTGCTGCTATATCCTTTTCTATATTTTGCAGAAACATCTTCATAGTCACCATAAATTTCTATCAGTAATTTTTTCTTTAGCAGTTGAGCAGAAAGACTTCCATAAAATTTTTGCAGTCCGTTGTCTTCCGGTTTTGCGCCTCTTCCGTTACCCACCATAAAACTATAACCAAATATTCCTGCAGTGTCGATTGTTCCGCTAACCTTTATTCCAAGATCAACAGCGTTAGTTAATTTTTGTCCGTCAGATATTGTTTTTTCCACTGCTCTATAATTCCATGTTTTTTCTGAACTTAAAGGAAAGGCCGGAGTAAATGTTTGTCCGAAAAAAATGCTAGCCCTTGGGATCAGGTTTTTCCATTCCAGATCTGCAAGTTTAACAAAGGCTGTTTTTTCTCCGCTACTTGTTATTATAGCGTCACTGCTTTCAAGTAATATCCTTGTTGTAAATTTTGGAGAGATATTATATTGGTAACCCAAGTAGATCCTGCGAAAAGAGAATGCAGTGGTATTTTTTTTCACATTTGCGAATTCGCTGTTCCCTGAACCGTATTTATTGAATGCGCCGGCTGTGGTATCACTAGAGGCTTTATAATAAAGATCTCCGAAAAATTGTCCGTATACTTTTCCACTCGGTTTAAATTCCTGTGCCAAAGATGACAGAGTGATACTCATCATAATTGTTATGCTGAGAATCAGTTTTATTTTTTTTGTATTGATTTTTGTTTTCATAGCATTATTGTTTTTTATAGATATAATGTTATGGCAAACATAATAGCAAGGACAATCTTAAAAAATGTCGTGTCTTAGAAAATAAAATGATTCTTGGTATGTAATAAAGTGATGTACATCATAAAATGAGTATTGTTATATATTTAAAAGATTGATAATTAAGCATATAAATATTTTAATGATTTATTATATATGATATATGTCATTTTAATATTTGGCAGTTGTTTAATAAATTTGTGCTAATAATTTGAGAATTTGGCAATGGCAAAAAAAATAAAAAAAGTTACAGTTCCTCATTGTTCAGAATGTGAATCGTTTAAATCTTCCATGTTTTGTTCTGTAAATATTACGGAGGAAAAAAGTCTTTCCGACAATAAAGTGCACAACCTTTTCAAAAAAGGACAAATAGTTTTTTATGAAGGGCAACAATCAAAAAATTTATTTTGCATTTTTTCCGGCAAAGTGAAAATTTCAAAGATGGGTGATGATGGCAAAGAGCAAATTGTTCGTTTTGCAAAAAAAGGAGATGTGATCGGTTACAGAGCGCTTCTTAGCGGAGAAAAATATTTTGCATCTGCTTCCGTTATAGAAGACGCGATAATATGCTGGTTCCCGAAAAATATCATTGATGAATTACTTGATAAAAATCCGAAATTTTCAATGCAAACTATTAAACTGCTTTCTAAAGACCTGAGAATTGCAGAACAAATAATTTTGAATATGGCTCAAAAGCCTGTTAGAAATCGATTGGCTGAAGTTTTATTAATGCTGAAAGAATATTATGGTATTGATGAGCAAACCCACACAATCAATACGACCTTATCCCGCGAAGAAATTGCAAACATTGCCGGAACTTCCACCGAATCTTGTATCCGAATATTATCCGAATTTAATAATGATGGCGTTATTAAGATCATCGGAAAGAATATTAAAATTGAAAACATTCCTAAGCTGTTACAAATAGCAAATATTACTGAATAGTGTTCCTGAATAAATTATACTATCTGTAATTTTTTTTTGCCATTTTTTTTCGACATACTTAATGGACAATACCTTCCATGCCCCAAGCTGCACTCTTTGTTTATTGTTGCTATGCTTTTTTTAAGCGTATCGTCGGCTTTCAATAAGGCAGGGAATTCATCACTCAGCCGGATTCAAAAAGAAAACTTTGTGCTTTATGTTTCTTTAACACCTTTTATGTAGGATCTACATAATTGTTAGTCGCATAATTCCTTATCTTTGAAGTGATAAAACTTTGAACTCTCCTCATGAAACACAAATACTCGCTTGGGCTTGCCGTTTTCCTATGTCTCATATTTACCGGAATAAAGGCACAAACCTATAATTATTACTTCGGAAACATCCATGCACATTCTTCTTATTCTGATGGGAACAAGGATAGTGTAACATCACTTATGACAAAACCGATTCAGGATTTCAATTATGCAAAAAACGCTTTGCATTGCGATTTCTACGGGATCTCTGAGCATAACCACCTTGCCGCAGGAATGCAATCGCCTGCAAATTATCATCAGGGAATTACAGATGCAAATTCTGTAAACATTGATGGCTCTTTTGTTGCAATGTATGGTATGGAATGGGGGGTAATATCCGGCGGCGGACATGTAATCGTATATGGAAGTGATTCATTGTTCGGGTGGGATGCCAGTGACTATGATATTTACGTGGCTAAGAATGATTATGCAAGTCTTTGGCAAAAGATAAATTCGAGACCTGGCGTTTTTGCATATCTAGCACATCCTCAAACTACTGATTATGATAGTTTGTTTATGAAAGCTCGCAATGCGATTGCCGACAGCGCTATAATTGGAATGGCCGGTAGGAGTGGACCAGCCTTCTCAACAGATTCTACCTATACAAATCCATCCACAAGTAATTATATTGCCAGATATAACGATGCATTAAAACAGGGTTACCATGTTGGTATTGGTCTTGATCATGATACCCATAACTCTGTATTTGCCCGACAAACACCTGGAAGATTAGTCGTATTAGCGCCTTCATTAACACGTGCAAATATCCTTGATGGAATACGTAAGATGAGATTTTATTGTTCCGATGATTGGAATATGAAAGTAGATTTTTCTATCAGTACACAACCGATGGGAAGTATCATGACCCAGTCAGGATTTCCAACTATTTCAGTTACTGTTTCAGATCCTGATGTTGCTGAAAGCGTTGCTTCTATAAAAGTGTATTATGGAATACCGGGAAGCGGAACGGCAGCTACTGTTTTAACTTCAAATACCGGCTTAGCTTCATTGACCTATACTCATACAATTCCAAATAACACAAGCTATTATTATTACCTGCAAATAACGCAAACGGATGGTGATAAAATTTGGACCAGTCCGATCTGGTATAACAGGAATGACAATGCCTCCATAAGTACAAATGAAATAGTTAAAAAAGAGTTTCTTGTATACCCTAATCCGGCAACAAAGAACGTGACTGTCGATTTTAAAATGCTGAGGGGGAAGAAAGAAGTCGAATTAATAGATTACGCTGGCAAGGTTCTTTTGAAGCAGGAGAGCAATAATAATAAAATAAATTTCAGTGTTGAAAATATTTCAAGTGGGAACTATTTTGTGCGTGTTACGTGTGAAGGAAAAACGAGTTCTGAAAAAATTATTATACAAAATTAACCTGAATACAGCAGTCAATTCATTTTCATTAACATAAATGTTGTCTTTCTTAAGATGGTCTAATTCAGCGCTGTCCGATATCATAACCTAATTGACATCAGGATTAACTGTGATAAAATGCAGGATCAAATATTTCTCTTTCCAATATTATATATATAGCTTTACTCTTGATCTGAAATAGCTTTTTACGAATGTAATTTTATCTAAATGAAAATAAAAAAAACAATATTGATCACAGGAGCTGGTACAGGAATAGGAAAAGATTCGGCACTAGCCTTGGCAAAAAGGGGGCACAAGGTGATTGCTACCACTGAAACAGATGATCAAAGTGTTTTACTTCAAAAAGAAATAAAATCTCACAATATAGATCTTGTTGTTTTTAAATTGGACATTACCAATGAACAGGATCGTAAAAAAATAGAAGAACACGATCTGGATGTTTTAATAAATAATGCGGGGATTGGTGAATCCGGTTCCCTGGCAGAAATTGATATCGATAAAGTGAGACATAATTTTGAAGTGAATGTATTCAGCACTTTTGAAATTAGTCAGTTGGCACTAAAAAAAATGATGAAAAAAGATCATGGCACAATTGTATTTGTAAGTTCGCTGGCCGGACGAATTACAATGCCCTTTTTAGGTCCATATTGTATGACAAAATTTGCTTTGTCGGCTGGTGCCGAAGCATTGAGAACGGAGATACATAAGGTTCGTAAAAATGTTCATATATGTTTAATAGAACCGGGAGGCTATCACACCGGATTTAACCAAAGGAACATTGCAAAAAAATATGTATGGATGAAGGAGCATTCTGTTTTTTATCCGATCATAGATCAGATCAAAGCGGCAGAAGAAAGGCTGTTTAATTTGGTTGAATCAGGAACTACATTGAGTATCGTCAATAAAATTGTGAGGGCGACGGAAGCGAAAAAACCGAGATTACGTTATTCAGCTCCCTGGTGGCAAGCATTGGGAACGCATATAAAACAACACTTGCCAATTTAAGTAGGCGGTTTGAAATTAGCGCATCTCTTGGTTCTTTAACGAAATACCTTGTACGGGTATTTATTTCATAGCTAATTTTGCAGGCATAATTTTTACATCATCGCTAACATTACCAGTTAGTGAATTCAGAAAGGAAACAATTTTACTTGCGTCTGTATCAGTTATGTCTTTATTCAACTGAGTTTTACCCATTATTACAACAGCTTGTTTCAAATCATTAATACTACCATCATGAAAATAAGGAAAGGTTTTCTCCACATTCCGAAGGGAAGATGCTTTGAAAACATCTTTATCACTTTCTTGATTTGTTAGTTTTTTCTTCCCTTCATCATTCGTTGTGCTGTGAGTCAAAGTTCTGTAATCTACATATAAACCAAATTTTTGAAATAATCCACCGCCAACACCAACACCAATATGACATTGAATACATCCTACCTGCATGAATATTTTTAATCCTTCTTTTTGGTCTGCTGTTAGTGCTGCAGAATCACCGCTTAAGTAGTTGTCAAAAGGAGCAGGAGTAACTAAGGTGCGCTCAAAGGATGCAATTGAATTCTGAATATTTTGGTAGCTGAGCGGGTTTTTGTCAGAAGGAAAAGCCGCTTTAAATAAATCAGTATATTCCTTTACAGCTTTCAGTTTTTTTTCTAAGTATTCTTTTGAAGGGATAGCCATCTCTACCGGATTAAGAATTGGTCCACCAGCTTGTTCTTCAACATCTTTTGCTCTGCCATCCCAAAATTGTGCAACATTAAAAGCCGCATTAAGAACAGTTGGTGAATTTCTTCCTCCGAATTTCCCTGCATCACCCTTCGAAAAAGGCAAATTGTCAACTCCGTAAGTAGCAAGATTATGGCAAGAATTGCAACTGTTATTTCCTGTTTTACTAAGACGGGTGTCGTAATAAAGCATTTTTCCAAGTGCTATTTTTTCTGCAGTAATAGGGTAGTCAGCACTTTCAGCACGAGGTGGAAGTGGTTGAAAAAGGCCTTGCGCATTTACCATCAATTCCTTATCGAATTTGGTATTTGCTGTGGACAGCGTTTCAGAAGTTTTATCCGTTTGATTACATGCTAAAAATAGTATGCATGAAAAAAATGTTATTGGTTGTATTTTCATTGTGAATTTTTTTTCGAAAGTATATTAATATAAAATCTTAAACAATGATTTAAATCAAGAGAATAATTGAAGTGGCTGAACTAAGCGATCATATTGGCCATAAAATTTGAATTTACCATGAAGCAATGAAAAATTGTTTTTTTTAATAAAATTTGCATAATCAAGTAGATTGACTATATCTATTGCGAAACACAAAGTATTAATACTAACAAATTACTTAAAGCAAAAAAATATGAGACTATTGAACACAATGTTTATCGCGAGTGCAGTTGTACTTACAAGTTGCAATAATTCAGGAGGTGGAACTAGTAGCTCCCCTATAGATGCCGCAACTACTGAAGCCGCGGCTCCTAAAACTCCGGAACAATTGAAACAAGAGTTGATATTGCAAGAACAAGCAGCTCCCTTAGATTATATTACTGTAGATGGAACAATGAATGCAGATAGAATACAAACCAGAAGCGAAGGACTGTTTCATGATGCTGCGTATGAAGCTGACTGGAATACTATTTATGGAACAATAAAAAATTCTGCGACATTAGCTAAATTTAAAGATGTGGTTGTTGTTGTGACCTATTATTCTCAAACAGATACTGAAATAAGTTCTGAAGAAAAAGTGTATTATGAATTTTACCCTGCTAATACAGAAACTCCTTTTGAGTTAAAGGTATATCTTCCGCAGGAAATGGCAAAATTTGGTCTTAAAATTAAATCTGCTACGGCAACAGATTAATTCCGGAATATTTTAATTTGATATTTTAGATTAGATGAAAAATAATAAAATTAATTTTATTGTTGTCCTTTTTGTTTTATTCACAATGAATAATCTGAAGGCACAACTGTATGTGAAAAATTCGACATCATCAACCATTTCTTTTTCTATGGGCTGGTATGATGAGACCGATAAGTGTTATACGACTAAGGGTTGGTTTAATGTAGAGCCGGGAAAAACAATTTCTACAGGCTTAAATTTTACCAAAAACAACGATGAGTTTTATTATTATGCAACTTCAACTACTGGAAAATGGGAGGGAACCTATCTTTTGTTAACTAATTCAGTTGCATTTACTATTTCTTGTGCTGATAAAAAATATGTGCAAGATGCTAATCCTAGTTATACAATCAAAAAATTCCGGCAAAAAAAGGTGCAGTTTGCTGCAAATGCTGAGAAGACGTATACCTTAAATTTTACAGACAGTCAGCAAGAACAAAAGGAAGCTGAGGCAAAGGCTGCCGCAGTTCTGGATTCAACACTCGTTGTTTCTGCTTATGAGGCAATGAATATGCAAATTTTAGCAGATTCTACAGCAGCTGTTAATGCTATGTATGAAGCAGAGGCTGCTTATAAGGCTCAAATAATAATGGATTCACTAGTAACGGTAGCTGAAAAATATTCCGGAGATCCTTTTTTCGGAACATTCAATTATAAGAACACGACCTCCTTTACCGGCTATGTATTAAATGTAAGTCCGCCAACAAATACGTATTCCGATTACAACTTTGAATTGCAGGTTTCAAGTCCCGATAATTCTTATACCATCGAAGGATTTGCAGTCAAAAAAGAGGAGACAGTTGAATATTATTATACGAAAACAACAAAGGGTAATTTTCCTTTAGCAGCAACTGTAAATAAAAAGAAACCACTTTTTAGTCTTAAAAAGGTCAATGATCTGGTCCTCACTATTTGGGGACAAATTCAAGAGGATGAAAATATTAAGGTTTTATTTAAACAGTAAATATTGTAAGAAAAACTTCTGTGAAACAAAGGGTAATAAATTCGCACACCTGTGAAATTTATTATCCTTTTTCATTATACCAGCTTACCAAAAATACGTATTGCATCTTGTATTTTGAAAACAATTACTTTCCCTTCTTTTATAGCATACACCATTACATCATAACTTGTTTCATTGAAAGGAGCAAGGTGAACTACTTCAAGGGAGTTTATAAAAAACTTTTCTTGATTAATGCAGTTTTCAGCAATTTTATCCTCATAAATTACGCTATACTCTTCATAGAGATTCTGTGCAGCTTTCGATTCCATAATATTCTAAGATAAAGAATTTTTTGACTTGGAGATACAAACGAATATGAGATCCGGTTTTATTAGCTGCCAGCGTATTGAGTGACCCTATTCTAAACATACGAATGGTCTCCTAAATCAATTGTAGTTAAATAATAATTGCTTAATCCTTTATAGAATTTATTTACCTATTCATCACAAAAACCGCTTGCCAAAGATATATCTGTATAATACCAATCATCACCGATCCTGACTTTGTTCCAAGCATGACTTTGGAATATTAGCTTATCATCTTTTCAACTTTTACTTTGCCGCACATAATATCCTACTTTGGAAAAGTATATTAATAAAATGTAAATTTTTCTAAAGAATGCCCAAAAAAATTTTGAAAGAATGTGGTAATAATATAACTTATTAAAAAGGTTATGTAACACTTAAGTTTTTAAAGTAACAGTACTTTGCTTTATATAAATTAATTCGTAAAAATTAATTAAAATGAAAAGTAAATTACTATTAATTATTCTTGTTACGTTCTTATTTTTTTCAAAGGTAAATTTCGGACAAGCGCCTAACTTGGGAGCGGCTTCTGGTTTTGCATTATTTACTTCCATAGGAGCATTTGGTAATATTGGCGCTACATCAGTAATTAAAGATATTGGCACTAACGCAGGTGCTTTAACGGGCTTTCCACCGGGAACCTTAGTAGGACAAATTCATTTGGCAGATTCCACTTCAGCTCAAGTTGCAATAGATGTTGATGCAGCATATAATTATATGAATGGAATCATATGTGACACAATTATAGGAACTTCTTTAGGAAGTAGTCAGGTTCTGGGCCCCAAAGTCTATTGTATAACGGGAGCTTCAACATTAAATGGAAATTTGATTTTAGATGGACGTGGAGATCCTAATGCATTGTTTATTTTTAAGATAGACGGGGCTTTGTCTACGACTATATTATCAAACATTACTTTGATCGATTCAGCTTGCATGTGCAATGTATATTGGCAAATAAATGGTTCAACCGAACTAGGAGATAGTTCTGTTTTTGTTGGCACAATAATTTCTAACGGGCCTATCAACTTATTGGAAAGTTCTTCTCTTTTAGGTAGAGGACTTTCACGTTCGGGGGCTATTTCTTTACATAATAATATGGTTTCAGCAAACGGGATCAATTGCAACAATCTGTTAAATTTTACGCCTTTGCCTATAGAGATCGTTTCATTTACTGCTAATTGCAGCAATCAAAATATACTTATTAAATGGAGCACAGCAACTGAAACCAATAACGATCATTATACAATAGAACATAGTATAGATGGAATTAACTGGCAAATTATAGGTACTGTCGTTGGGGCAGGCAATTCAAATGCCATGAAAGATTATTCTTTTACCGATCCAGGATCTTATACTGATCTATCCTATTACAGGTTGAAACAAACCGACTATGATGGGAAATTTGAATATACTTCCATTATTTCTATTTCAAACTGTAAAGATGTTATAACGCAGTTCGATATTTATCCAAACCCTTCAAATGGAGCATTTAACTTGATTTACAAAGGAAATAAAGACCAGATTCAATCCGTGTCAATTTACAATGTATGCGGTGAAAAGGTTTATAATTTGGAAAGTTATAAATCGGATTTCGATTTATCAGACAAACCGGAAGGGCTTTATTTTATTCATTTAAATTTATTTTCTAAAAGTATCACTAAAAAATTAGTAGTCGTAAAGTAATACGTATGATTAACTCGTAAAATTCTCCGAACTCTTTTGTGATGGATTTGGGGGGGGGGATTAAATAAGATTTATATTAAACTCTGATCCCAATCAAAGTAATATCGTCTATTTGCTCCATATCACCTTTCCAATTATTTAAGGCATCTGAAAGTTTTTGCTTTTGAATTTCCATGGATCTCGTTGAAATAGAAATTAAAAGCTCTTTCAATTGTTTATACATAAACTTTTTTCCTTTTGGTCCGCCAAACTGATCTGGCATACCATCTGTTAAAGCGTATACAACATCCCCTTTCTTTAAATTTATTTCATGTTGAGTAAAAGGTTCAGTATCCCTATCGTGTTTACCTATTGGCATTTTATCAGGAGCAAATTCCAATAATTGATTTTCTCTTACGATCCAAATGGGATTATTGGCAGCTGAATAAGTTAGTTTATTATTATTAAAATCAAAGCAAATTAAACTTGCATCCATTCCATCCTTTCCTCCTTCAGCACTTCCATCTTTTTTTAATCTTTCAATAATTGATTTTCGTGTTGCATTTAAAATATCGGAAGGTTGTAAATACGTTTCAATAGCTTTTTCTAAACTTGTAATATTTAATAAACTCATAATTGCACCCGGTACGCCATGTCCTGTGCTGTCCGCTGTTACAAAAGCAAATTGTCCATTACTTAATTTATTTGCCCAATAAAAATCACCACTTACAACATCTTTTGGCTGAAAGAAAACAAAGTGATCTTTTAAATTTTCATCTAGTATTTCTTTTGTTGCAATAAAGCTACGTTGAATTCGTTCAGCATAATTGATACTATCTGTAATTTCTTTGTGTTTTTCTTCGATTAAATATTTTTGTTGTTGGGTTTCTAATTCTTTTATTTCTATAATTAGTTTTTGTTTTTGTGTTACCTTAAAGCGATTAAAAATAAAACTAGCAAACACCAGCACTAAGATAAGGCCTATGTATAGTGCGTATTGTGTGTTTTGTTTTACTTTGATCTCAGCTTTACTTGCAGTAATTTCAGCATTTTTAATATCGTTTTCTTTTGCGTGAGCAGTGCTATCCAATGCTGTTTTCTTTTCAAATGTGTATTGCATTTGCTTTTTAAACGTAGCTTTTTGCGTTTCCTGATTATTGATGCTATCTCGCATTTTGATCTCCAACTCATACATTTCAAAAGCTTCTTTGTATTTGTTTTGTTTGCGGAATATTTCTTTCAACGTATGAGCCGAATTTTTTATATTATTCGGAAAGCCCAATGATTTAGAGATCTGCATACTTCTATTGGCATAAAGAAGCGCCTCGTTGGCCTTCCCACTTTTTATCATTACATTGGAAATGTTGTATAATGAATGTACTATACCACTTTTATCTTCCAACTCTTCGCTAATTTTTAAACTCTTTTTAAAATAATCCAAGGCCTCTTTGAAATTCCCCTGTTTGTCATAAATTGAAGCAATGCTCATTAAGGAGAAAGATATTCCGTATTTATCTTCAATCTCTTCTTTAATTTTTAAACTCTTTTTAAAATAATCCAATGCATCAGAAAAGTTGTTTTGCCAGTAATAAATGTTGCCAATATTGTTCAACGTTCCTGCTATTCCGCGTTTATCTTTCTGAGATTCTCTAATCTTTAAACTTCTTTCATAATAATCAAGCGCCTTCGCGAAGTCTCCTTGATTACAATAAATATAACCTATGTTGTTTAGATTGCTTGAAATTCCTACGTTATCGCTAATTTCCTCATTTATTTTTAAACTTTTATGATAATATTCTAATGCTTGAGTAACTTGGCCTTGATCATCGTATACAGTCCCAATATTGTTTAATGAATTCGCAAGACTTATTAAGTAATTTCTTTTTAGTGAGCTGCTAATAGAAAGATTTTTTTCTGCCAGAATTTGGACTTTTTTCCATAATATAATTGCTGAATCTGGTTTTTCTAATAAAATTTGCTCTCCCAAGGCCAGATAAACGGCACATCTTGTTGTGTCATGTTTGGCATTTTTAAGAGCAAATTTTAAAGAGTCAATAGTGCTATTTTGCCCAAATACATTGGCCATAACACTAAATGATATCAAAAGCATCAGGTATTTGATTAGTTTATTCATCATACGACACAATGTATTAATAATTTTTAAGCAATCACAACATCAATAATTCTACTTTTTTGATACAAGAGCGAATAGAATTTGCTTTTATTGATTTATAGTGTTTCAAGTTATTATACTCCAAATTTATCACAATTCTAATTATACCAGCTTACCAAAAATTCGTATTGCATCTTGTATTTTGAAAACAATTACTTTCCCTTCTTTTATAGCATATACCATAACTTCATAACTTGTATCATTGAAAGGAGCAAGGTGAACCACTTCAAGAGAGTTTATAAAAAACTTTTCTTGATTAATGCAGTTTTCAGCAATTTTATCCTCATAAATTACGCTATACTCTTCATAGAGATTTTGTGCAGCTTTCGATTCCATATTTTTCTAAGATAAAGATTTTTTTGAGTTAAAGGTTAATAACCTAGAAATTTCACATCATCAGCCCACGGAAGATCGGAAATTTCAGACCTCCCTTTTAAACGGTGGAAAGCTCTTTAAAATCAATATCTTTAGGTAATATTTGTTGGGCAATTTTTTTCGATCAAATGGGGTCTCGCTTGGCGAGATT
>CANJPX010000053.1 GCA_947476185.1 Bacteroidota bacterium | reverse complement strand
CTTTTTCTTCTTTTGTTTTCTCCTGAAGATATGTTTTCGGATTGTGAGGATTCGCTTTTTTGATGATCTGAATTATCTCCGGCAAAATCTTCCGGTTTTCCCATTATAGCGATCACACTTTCCACATCCATTTTAAGGATTGCTTGTTTTGTATTGTTCACTTTTTCCTGAAGCATTTCGGCAATCCGTGCTTCAATGTCGCTCATGATCTCATCGCGACCGTCCGAGTCTTTAAAGTATCCTTTAATTGTGCTCAGGTATTTGTTAAGCATTTCGTAAGCATCTTCTTCGATATGAAAAATGATGCCGCTTAAGTTCATTGTTATCGTTTTGTTCATTTTTTTAAGTTTTTTAGTTTGTGATCTTTTGTTTTTTAAAAGCTTAATTCACAATCAATTTTTTTCTATTGTTTTTTTTACCGCATCTACTAATTCATTCCATGTAATTTCTAGTTCTTTTAGAAATTGTTCTCCAACCGGAGTAAGTTTATAGTATTTGCGTGGTGGTCCGGAAGTAGATTCCTCCCAACGATAACTTAATAAGCCATCATTTTTCAGGCGCATAAGCAGAGGATATAATGTTCCTTCCACTACAATAAGTTTTGCTTCTTTCATTTTGGTGATAATTTCTGAAGGGTAATTTTCTCCTCCCGATAGCACCGATAAAATACAAAACTCAAGCACGCCTTTTTTCATTTGCGCTTTTGTGTTTTCTATATTCATATTTTTTTTATTTTAAATTTTATTAAAATTTTTCCTGTAGCTATCAGGTTTAATTTTCGGTTTTGTTATACCTACAATTTGATAAAACAAAGATATATACAAAAAGTAGTACTATGTATGGCATAGTACTAATATATTTATAATCTTCTGATAATCAGAGTTAAAAAATTTAAAATGATTCTAAAAATTCTATGTATTTTTGTAAAAAAATATTTTTCATGCATTTAGCTCAAGATTTTAACGAACTTTTTACAGTAGGGGCACTTATCAGTTTACTTACATTATCAGTACTTGAAATAGTATTGGGGATTGATAATATCATTTTTATTTCTATTGTTGCTGGTAAGCTACCAAGAGCGAAGCAAGGTAAAGCCCGCACAATTGGTTTAATGCTTGCATTAATTATGCGTGTTGCTTTGCTTTTTAGTATTTCTTGGATTGTTGGATTGAAAGAAGCCTTGTTTTATATTGGGGAGTTTGGTGTTACAGGCAGAGACTTGATCTTATTTGGAGGTGGTGTGTTTTTACTTTATAAAACTACACTTGAATTACATAATAAAATAGAAGGGTACGATGATAATGAGATGAACGTGAAGCGGGTTAGCTTTAATGCCATCGTAATGCAAATTGTTTTGATAGATATAGTTTTCTCGTTTGATTCAATATTAACTGCTGTAGGCTTGGTTACTAATTTACTGATAATGATACTTGCCGTAATTATTGCGATGATAATTATGATTATTTTTTCAGAAAAAGTAAGTGATTTTATCAATGATAATCCTACTATCAAAGTGTTGGCCTTGTCGTTTTTATTGATGATTGGGGTGGTGCTTATCCTTGAATCCTTTCATGAACATGTAGATAAAAAATTCATATATATATCCATTGCATTTTCATTTTTTGTAGAAATGATGAATGTCCGCATGAAAAAGAAAGAGGAAAAGAGGAGGAGGGATACTAATAATGATCCTCGTGATGTTATTTAATGCTGGATGCGTTTGAATAGATCACGATGTTTCTTTGCACTATGAATACTTGCATTGAGATCGAATCCTAATAAAAGTATTAATGCATTGATATAGATCAGCATCATGATCACAATCAAGGTTCCAATAGAACCATATAGTTTGTTGTACTTCCCGAAATTATTCACGTAATACGTAAATCCAACCGTTGCAATAATAATCAGAACGGTTGAGAACATGGAGCCTGCAGAGAAGAACCGCCAGCCTTTTTTTACTTTCGGACCGATATAATAATTGAACGAGATGATGGCATAGCACAATCCCCCTAATATCAGCCATTTTATTAAAGCGATAAAATAATACAATATTTTATTGCTATGAATTAAATAGTTGAAAGCGAGCTCACTTCCAATCAATAGCCCTATTGAAATTGAAAGTAACAGCACAGTTACAAAAAGCATGTAAAATGAAATAAGCCTTTGCTGAAGCGGTTTGCGTGATTCTATTTCGTGATAGGTTTCATTAAAGGCATTGATCATGGCATTGAAACCGTTCGTAGAAAAGTACAGGGCTGAAAAAAAACCAATTGATAATAATCCACTTCTTTGATTTTTAATGATATCGGTTATGGTGTCTTCTGTAGCCGCAAAAGCTGATTTAGGCATAATGCTTTGCAGTAAATTAAAAAGGTAGTCCTGGAAATGCGCAATGTGTATGTATGGAATTAAAGTGAAGATGAAAATAATAGAAGGGAAGAGCGCCAAAAAGAACGTAAATGCTAATGATGAGGCACGCATATTTAATGTTCCATTTCTCAATCCGTCAAGAAAAAATTTTGAAACAATGTAAAGTGATAAGCCTTCAAAACCGGGCAATACTATGCGCTGACTGGCTTTTATAAGTTTATATGCCGGACTGAATTTTATTAAACGCCTTATATTTTTGCGTTCCATTTTAAATTGCCTTTAAACTCAGATCTAAACTTTTTATATGATGGGTAAGTGCTCCAACGGAAATAAAATCCACACCACATTTTGCATATTTACTGATATTTTGTTCTGTAATTCCTCCAGAAGCTTCAGTTTCATATTTTCCGTCAATCAATTTGATCGCTTTTTTTATATCGGCAATTGAAAAATTATCAAGCATGATTCTGTTAATTCTGCCTATGGAAAGTATTTCTTTTACCTCATCTAAATTGCGGGCTTCCACCTCAATTTTTAATTTTTTATTTTTCGCCTTCAAGTATTTTTTCGAAGCGTCAATTGCTTGTTGAATACCACCTGCATAATCAATATGATTATCCTTAATTAAAATCATATCATATAAGCCAATTCGGTGATTAGCACCACCACCCAAAACCACCGCCCATTTTTCCAGTCCGCGTATTAAAGGAGTCGTTTTTCTCGTGTCAATTACTTTGGTTTTTGTTCCTTTACAAAGTTCTACCAAATGATTTGTTTTTGTTGCAATACCACTCATGCGCTGCATGCAATTCAGTACTAATCTTTCTGCCAACAAGATGGATTGAGATTTCCCTGCAACAGTTAACACGACATCACCCACTTTTATTTTGCTGCCATCATTTAAGAAAACATTTATTTTCAATGATTTGTCGACAGTTTTAAAAATTTCTTTTGCCAGTTCAACACCCGCTAATATTCCATTCTCTTTGACTAGAAGATGTGCTTTTCCATTTGCAGAAGAAGGAATGCAAGCTAAAGAAGTATGATCTCCATCTCCCACATCTTCAGCTATTGCTGCAGTAATAAATTTTTGAATATTAAAATTGTAAAGACGCTCGGGGATCAGTTGTTTACTCATTCTCCGTTTCAATTCTAAATTGCTGAATAAGTGTTTGAGTACCCACCGTTTTGATCAGGAAATAGGTTCTGAATTTCCCATTTGTGGTCTCTAAGGTACCTATTACATATTGGGAACCGGCTTTCGGCTGACTCTTATGCGCAACAGTATATGTTTTTACAGTGTGTTTTGTGAAAAAGTCTTTTAAGATCATTTCAGCTTGTTGTTTACTATATACATCTTCCTGTTCAATTACTTTCAAGTCGATATTATCAATAAAAAACTTAGAAATGTTCTTCGGATTTCCGGAGCGGATGGCTGCAGCTATATCATCAATTACATCGATCGTAAAAGCAAAGGCTGAAATTGAAAAGAAAAATAAAAGTAAAGCTGATCTGGTTTTCATTGTGTTATATTGTTTAACGTAACTTTACAATTATTAAGCCATTTTAAAATATATCAGAATGTTCAATTAGATAAAGTTTTGCTATACCACAAAAATATAGTTTTTTTGCATTAATAAACCATATCCTCTATGAAAATCACACTTATTCTTAATGGTAAAACAGAAGATGATTACCTTATAAAAGGTTTTTCGGCCTACGAGCAGCGATTAAAGCACTATTTGTCGATGGAAACTGTTGTAATCCCGGCCCTGAAAAATACAAAAGCGCTTAGCATTGAACAGCAAAAACAAAAGGAAGGGGAGTTGATCTTAAAACAAATTCAAAGTTCTGATAAATTGATCTTACTGGATGAGAACGGGAAAGAATATGATTCAGTTGGATTTTCAGGTTTACTTCAGCAGCAAATGAATTCGGGAATAAAGAATTTGGTGTTTGTCGTTGGCGGTCCGTATGGATTTTCGGAGGATGTATTTAAACGGGCTAATGCAAAAATAGCGCTTTCTAAAATGACATTTTCACATCAGATGGTCAGGTTGTTTTTCATTGAACAATTATATCGGGCAATGACAATATTAAAGAACGAACCGTATCATCATCAGTAATTTTCAAATTAATTCTACACCTTTGTCGGTAAGTTTTACCAAACGCTCCCTATATAGCGCTCCTATAGCTTTTTTGAAGGCTTTCTTGCTGATCTGAAGTTTTGATTTAATTTCTTCGGGAGTGCTATTATCTGTAAGCGCCAAAACACCGTTTTGTTCTTTTATCAATTTTAAGATTCTCCACTTAACATCATCTACTAATTCGAACCCGCTTTTTTGTAAACTCAGATCTATCTTTTCATCTTCACGGACTCTTTTCACATATCCTTGTATTTTATCACCAACCCGGATAGCTTCATAGATCTCGTTTTTGTAGATCAATCCTGTGTAAAGGTCATTGACAATGGCATTGTAGCCCAGGTCAGTTTCAGAATATATCAATAGATCTACAATATCACCTTCTTGTACTTCAACATCCTCTCTTATTATGAACCTGCTTAATTTTGTTGAACCGACAAGCCGATCAGTTTCTTCATCCAAATAAACGAAAACGACATAACTTTTGCCTGCTTCCATACGTTGCGCTTGTTCACGAAAAGGTACCAAAAGGTCCTTGTCCATTCCCCAATACATGAACGCCCCGATCTCATTAACTTGTTTCGCTTCTAAAAAGGCGAATGTGTCGGCAATAGCAAAAGGCTTTACTGTAGTAGCGATCAGTCGGTCGTCAGAATCTCTGAAAACAAAAACATTTAATTTATCCCCGATCTTCGTTCCTTCAGGGATCCATTTTGTAGGCATTAAAATTTCTACATCACCATCACGAAAGTAAATTCCGAAATCTAATTCTTTTACTACCTCCAGCTCATTGTATTCACCTACTTGTATCATTATATTTAGTTCAAAAGTTTAAAGTTCGAAAGATGTGATTTTAAAGTGTTATTAAAAATTAATTGCTCCTGTCATGTTCATCATGTTTTTTGATCCTTTCTAGGATGGAAGTGACGAATGATAAGATGAAACTAAACAGTAATGCCCACCAGAATCCATTTACATGAAAGCCGTCAACAATTTCTCCTGCAAGCACGATCATTAATGCATTGATCACTAATAAGAAAAAACCGAATGAAACCAGTGTCACGGGAATAGTTAATATGATCATGATCGGTTTCACGACAGTATTTAAAAATGCAAGGACTGCAGCAACTAACAATGCTGTTAAAAAGCTATTGTTTTCGATGCTTATGTGAGGAGATAAGAAATAAGTAGAAATTAAAACGGCTAAAGTTGAAATGACTAATTGAATCAAAAATTTCATGATATTACTGTTATCGGTTATTTTTTTGCAAATGTACTATTATTAAATGAAGACATTAGAAATCGCATTTGCACATTTTTGTCCGTCAATAGCTGCAGATACAATTCCCCCTGCATATCCCGCACCTTCGCCACAAGGATACAGGCCTTTTATTTGCGGATGTTCCAGCGTTTCTTTGTCACGGGGAACACGGATAGGAGAGGAGGTTCTGGATTCTACACCAACAATTACGGCATCATTACTCAAAAAACCATGCATCTTTTTTCCGAATTCTATAAATCCGAGTTGTAATCTTTTTCCAATTTCTGATGGTAATAATTCGTGCAATGGTGCTGATCTGATTCCGGGTTGATAAGAAACCTCCGGTAAAACGGAGGATGTCTTATTGTTTACAAAGTCCTGCAGTCGTTGTGCAGGTGCCATTTGTACCTGCCCACCTGCATTCCAAGCCATTTTTTCCAGTGCTTGCTGATAGCGTAATCCCGCCAAAGGTCCATGTGAGGCATATTTTTGGTAATCTTCGGGCTCAATGGTCACAACAATTCCCGAATTTGCAAATGGATTATTTCGTTTTGATGGTGACCATCCATTGGTAACAACTTCACCTGGAGCCGTTGCACAAGGCGCTATGATCCCGCCGGGACACATGCAAAAAGAATATACTCCTCTTCCCATTGCCTGATGAACAAGGCTATAGGAAGATGCAGGTAAAAATTCACGTTTCTTTTCAACTTCATTTAACGAACAATGATATTGTAAAGAATCAATTAATGCTTGCGGGTGCTCCACACGAACGCCCATTGCAAAGGTTTTACCCTCTAATAAGATATTTTTAGAATGTAATAATTCAAATATATCGCGGGCACTATGTCCGGTAGCCAGGATTACAGAATCGGCAATAAATTCAACTGAGTTATCGGTATCCAGTTGTTTACAGATAACTCCTTTAATAGAATTATTTTTTATGATCAGATCAATTACATGCGTATTAAAATGCACCTCCCCGCCATTGTCAAGGATCGTTTGACGCACAGATTCAATTATTTTTGGAAGTTTATTTGTACCGATATGAGGATGTGCTTCCACCAATATGTTTTCATCGGCACCATGAGCAACAAATATCTCAAGCACTTTTGTGACATCACCACGTTTTGTTGAACGTGTATATAATTTTCCATCGCTATAGGTTCCTGCGCCACCTTCACCGAAACAATAATTAGAATGTGGATTTACGATACCTCCTTTGTTAATTAAAGCAAGGTCCCGTCTGCGATCCTGAACTTTTTTTCCGCGTTCGATCAGAATAGGCTTGTAGCCATTTTCAATTAATTGCAATGCTGCAAATAATCCGGCAGGTCCGGCTCCGATAATAATTACAGGAGTTTTTTTGGAGACATTTTTGTAATTGAGCTTAAAATTCGGAATAGCAGGAACAGCCTCATTGACATAAACATCAAGTTTTAAATTGATCTTAATGTTTCTGGAACGTGCATCGATAGATCGTTTTATGATCTTAAGAAATGAAATGTTATGAGTAGGGATTTGTAATTTTTTTGCTACAAAGGATTTGATAAATTCTTCGTTAGCAGCTTCCTCAGGAGAGAGGACGATATTAAGTTCGTTTTTCATTTTTTTTCGGCACGTGTTATCGTGCAAGTTATGTGACAGAACTAATCTGTCATACTATTTTATCCCTCAAAAGTAATTGAGATCAAAAATATTTTCGAGTTTAATTTATCTACCGAATTGGAATAAATTGTATTGTCTTTGATCAAAAGATTATTTGTACCGATACTTAATTTTCCTTCGATAGCGAATTTAAAATATTCAAGATAAAACTCCGCTCCGGCACCAACTTCATAGAAAAAATCATCGCGTTTTAATTTTACAATTTGTTCATTCGGATCGGTGCTTGTTACTGTTTTTCGTTTTGAGGCCAGATCAAGACTGTAGCCACCACCTGCTACTATATAGGCCCCGAAATTATCTACTCTTTTTGACCGTAATTTTAGATCTAAAGGGAAATTGAGAAAAGTGGATTCAATAGATTTTTTCCGCACGATCGTGTCAAATCCAGCGAAGGAATATTGTATGTTTCTTTCTGCAAAAGAGAGGTTAGGGGTGAATCGAAGTGTAATGTATTTGTGTAACATTAATTCAGAAATGATTCCCAGGTTAAATCCGAATTTTGGAACAGACTCTACACTTTTTAATGTGTCAAATCGTTCAAAATGAGATGCAGGATGAATAATGAAGTTCGCCCGGTTTACACCAATTGTAAAACCGAAATGTATGCGGGCATTATAATAGGTTGGCAAATTCCCACGCTGCTCCTGGGCAACTGAAATTAAGGTTGCAAGAACAAGTGTTAATGATAGAATATATTTATAAACGGATCTCAATTATTTTTATTTGCTTTTTAGTAACGTAAATATGGGAAATATATTTTATTTTTTTGCAATATAAATTGATGCAATACCGAATGTAACGGGAATGGCTTTTGTATCCTTGAATCCGGCCTTTCTTAATACACTCAAAAAATCTTCACCGTCAGGGAATGCATTTACCGATTCCGGCAAATAGGTATAGGCAGAACTATCTTTTGAAAATATTTTTCCAACCATTGGTGTAATGACCTTGAAATAGAAATTATAAAATTGTTTGATAGGGAATTTGCGCGGTTTGGAAAATTCAAGGATCGCAACCATACCGTTTCTATTGAGTACGCGATAAATATCATTGATCCCTTTTTCCAGATTTTCGAAATTACGGACACCAAAGCCAACTGTAATAGCATCAAAACTATTATCTGAAAAAGGTAAACTTTCTGAATCGCCTAATTTTAATTCGATCTTGTTTTGTAATCCCAGTTTATTTATTTTCTCTACCCCGAATTTTAACATCCCCTCCGAAATATCAACACCTACAACTTTGTCGGGGTTTAACTTCATTGCCTCAATTGCAAAATCGCCGGTGCCTGTTGCAATATCTAAAATATTTTTTGGCTTAACTTCCTTTAACATGTTAACAGCTTTCCTTCTCCATCCTTTGTGGATACCCATTGAAAGCAATTGGTTTAAGAAATCGTATTTAGGTGCAATATTATTGAACATGGTAGCTACCTGTTCTTTTTTGCTTGTAGATTGATCTTTGTAGGGTGTTACGATGGGATTCATTGGTTCAATCGTTCATTAGACTGTTAGTTGTGTGGCCTGTTTTTTTTAAAACTACAGTTTCAATTTCAAGGCTTCTTGCAAAAGTTGTTTTTTGTCAATAGGAACAACACCTACTTTTTCACAGACCAAACCTCCTGCTAAATTAGCTAACGTTGCCGTTATTACAGGAGAGAGATTTGCCGCCATGCAAAGAGCTGCTACACTGACAACGGTATCGCCTGCTCCGGAAACATCAGCAATGTTGCGGATGTGAGCGGGTACCAGAATTTTTGTTTTTGAGCTATGGGTATAAACTCCTTTTTCGGAAAGTGTAATTAAGGCAGTATTAATCTTTTGCATTTTGATAAAACCTTCTACGATTTTTTCTAATTCTTTTACATTCGTATGATTGAATTCGATCTTTAATCCTTCTTTCAATTCTTTCAAATTAGGCTTAAATAAAGTCACTCCTTTATAAGACATAAAGTTCTTTTTCTTCGGATCAACTATTGTAGGAATGTTTTTTTGATTCGCCAAAGTAACTATGGCTTTTATCAATTCCTCATTGATACAGCCTTTATCGTAATCTTCAAAAATGATAACGTTTATCTTTTCGGAAACAATAATTTTTTTTATCTCGGAAACAAGAGATTGAATTTCTTTCTTATCAAGTGTGTTCTCAATCTCTTCATCCACCCGTAGCATCTGATGGTTGTTACTAATAACACGCGTTTTGATGGTGGTGATACGTTTTTTGCTTTTCAGGATGCCTTTAGAAGAAAGTTTTTGTTCTTTCAAAAGTTCAAAAAAAGTTTTTGCACCATCATCATCACCAATAACAGAGCAAAGAATAGGATTTGCACCCATTGCCTGGATATTCAAGGCAACATTGGCTGCACCGCCTAAACGGTTTTCCTTCTTGTTTATCGCTACAACGGGAACAGGTGCTTCAGGAGAGATCCTGTTTACATTTCCCCACATATAGGCATCAATCATCACATCTCCAATGATCAGTACATTGAATTTGTTAAATAATTTGAATGTTTCTTGTATTGTATTCACTTCTGCTATTTTAATTTCGCCAATGTTTCTTTTATTCTTTTTACTGCTTCAATCAACGTTTTTTCTGCTGCGGCATAGGAGAAACGAATACAGTTGTCATCGCCAAAAGCATCCCCTGAAACTAAAGCTATTCCTCCTTCTTCAAGCAGGAACATACTCATATCATGAGAATTTTTTATTGTATAAGAGTTAAAAGATTTTCCGAAATAGGAAGTAATATCAAAGAAAATATAAAATGCACCATCAGGAATATTTGTTTTGATACCAGGTATTTCTTTTAATAATCCCAATACAATATCTCTGCGTTTTTTAAAAGCATCGCGCATTTCAAATGTAACAGATGGGTCTGCCTTTGCCGCTTCGAGAGCAGCCATTTGTGAAATAGAAGATGTTCCCGAAGTAAATTGTCCTTGCATTTTTTCACAGGCTTGAGCGATCCACAGCGGAGCACCGATGTATCCAATTCTCCAACCTGTCATAGCAAAGCCTTTCGACATACCGTTTACAGTAATCACTCTGTCATATATAAAATCGAATTGAGCGATACTTTCGTGTTTGCCAATGAAATTGATGTATTCATAGATCTCATCAGAAATAATATATACATCAGGAAACTGAATAATAACTTCTGCCAACGCTTTTAATTCTTCCTTATTATAAACAGAACCACTAGGATTGCAAGGAGTACTGAAGACGATCATTTTTGTTTTTGAAGTGATGGCCTTTTTTAGTTGCTCCGGTGTGATCTTGAAATTTGAATCAACCGATGTTGGAATAGTAACAGGGACACCTTCAGCAAGCTTGATCGTTTCAATATAACTAACCCAAAAAGGAATAGGAACGATCACTTCTTCTCCAGGATTTACCATACTCAAAATAACGTTCGCAATAGATTGTTTAGCACCAGTTGAAACGATGATTTGTTCAGGACCATAATTCAAATTATTGTCTCGTTTGAATTTTTCAGAGATCGCTTTACGCAGATCAGGGTAACCGGCAACCGGAGAATAACGGGTAATGTTATTGTCGATAGCACGTTTTGCAGCATCTTTGATAAAGTCGGGAGTATTAAAATCAGGTTCACCAATACTTAAACTGATGATATCTTTTCCTTGCGATTGCAATTCACGGCTTTTTTTAGCCATTGCTAAAGTTTGTGATTCTGCTAGGTTATTTATTCTATCAGATAATTTGCTCATAATTATTAGTGTTTAGAGATCACAAATCTACTAAAATTGTGTAATTCAAGCATGTTAATTACTATTTATGTCTTTTTTAAATAAGGATCAATCAACATCGCTTGTTGGAATGTGAAATCCGATTGAAAAATTAGCTACAAGTCCTGAGACAGAAGTACTTGGAGAATCATTCAGCTTTTTCCCATTATATCTCCATTTTGGACTAGAACAATCGAATATGTATCCTCCCGACATATTAATTGATAAAATCCCAAGATTAATTCTAAAATTTAATAGGGCATCTAAAGTAAGAGCCGGGTTATGATAAACCCTGAAGTCACCTTCATTAAATGCGTATGCTGCAGAATCGGGCTTTTGGATCTTTAATATTTTTAATTTTAGTTGCTGAAATCCAATGCCTAATGTTGGTGCCATGTCAATTCCATTTGCCTTGATGAGATCGATTCCCATACAAAATGAACTGGAATAGCCGGATAACCGCAAACGGACCGAATCGTTTAATTGAGCAGAAGCTGCAGGTGTCCAATTTATATTGTAAGACCAATATATTTTTTTTGGCATAGTGCCTGACCATTCCATTCCTATTGATTCAAGCGGATCATTGATGGTACTATAATTTGGTTGAAAAAAAAAATGATTTAGCGGAGCAAAATTGAGATATTGAGCAGTAGCAAAAAAGCCAAAATTAAAAGCGTCAGAAGAATGGAAATCGTTTTTGTATCCATGACCGGTAATTCCATATTGATCGGCATAATCTAAAGAATCAATTTTATCAGTCCCATCTATACTATCTAATTTATATAACGTTCTGGTTTGCGTTTTGTAATTGTATTCTGCCGATTTTCTGACTTCAGTTGCAACAGTTACCTCCTTAAATTCCTGCCAAATTCCGGTAGGTTCTCCATTCAAGAAATATCCTTTTTTAGAAATATATTTTCCTGTATCATCATATTCCAGCCATTCTCCATTTTTTAATCCATTCTTGTAATTTCCTATGATGGTTGTATCAGGTTGCATTTCTTTATTTTCTCCGTATACATCATATGCTTTGTATTCATAATATTTTCCATTGTATTCTCCTTCCCATAATTTTTTTCCTTCTTCTCCATAATAGACCCAAACACTATCAGGGTTCCCATTTTCCAAACATTTCCCTTGCCATTTTATTTGTCCGTTATTATAAAATTCTGTGTATAAACCGGCCATGGTAAAGGTTTTAGAATACCTTTTTTTTGCTGCATCTCGCCAGAAATTATCTTCCCAATGTTCCTGAGAAAAAGTCTTTGCAGATATAAAAACCAATAATAAAAGAAGAATCTTTTTCATAATTAATTAGTTTTGGTATACAAGATTAGGTAAAATTATGCTTGTCCGTATTCATTTTATGATTATAAGGAATAGATTTAATTATGTATTAAAAAATTGCGATATTTAGCCGTTAATAGAACCTGGATATAAGAAACAAGAATCCGCAAACATCTAAATAGTAATACTATGGATCCAATATTTGAAATTGTAAAAATTCTTTTGCCTTCGGCCATTGTTTTTTTAACTGCTTATTATTTGGTAAAGAATTTTCTTGACCATGATAGCAGGAAAAGGGTGGTTGACCTGAAGTTGGCAAACCAAACAGTTATCACACCGATTCGCCTACAAGCATATGAGCGGGTGATCTTGTTTTTAGAACGTATCAATCCTACAAGTATGGTAATGCGAATGAATAAAGTAGGTGGAGCAACTGCATTTCAAAGCGAGTTATTAAAAACTGTGAGAACAGAATTTGAACATAACTTATCCCAACAGATCTATATGAGTTCAAAATCCTGGGATGCAATTGTAAGATCAAAAGAAGAAACAATAAAGCTGATCAATGTTGCGGCAACACGGGTAAATGCCGATGCTTCAGCAATGGATCTGGCGCAGTCGATCGTAACCGTTTCGGCACAATTAACAGAATTGCCGACAAAATCAGCCATTGATTTTATTAAAAAAGAGATCGGCAAAGAGTTTTAAGAGAGCTCCAACCTCTCCAATGGAGAGGCTTTTTGATCATAGTGAAAATGAAAATTTTATGGAAGAAAAAGAACGCAAGGATAAATTTTTAACAGATTCGAACATTGAAATAAAACGGGTTTATTATCCTTCTCCCTCTCCTTCGGGGAGGGTTGGGGAGGGGGTTGAACAACCCGGTGAATTCCCTTTTACGAGAGGTGTTCAGTCAACCATGTATCGCAGCAAATTATGGACAATGCGCCAATACGCAGGTTTTTCTACTGCTGAAGAATCCAACAAGCGTTACCATTATTTATTAAATAACGGCACAACCGGCTTATCGGTGGCTTTTGATCTTCCAACACAAATTGGTTATGATAGCAGCCATGATTTTGCTGATGGAGAAGTAGGAAAAGCGGGTGTTGCTATTGACTCTTTAAGGGACATTGAAATTTTATTTGAAGGAATAAAGCTGGAGAATATTACAACTTCCATGACCATCAATTCAACTGCGTCAATTTTGTTGTCGATGTATATAGCACTTGCAAAGAAACAAGGAGCTGATCTGAAAAAAATATCAGGGACAATTCAAAATGATATTCTGAAGGAATATGCAGCTCGAGGCACATATATTTATCCTCCTAAGCCGAGTATGCGCATTATTACTGATATTTTCGAATATTGCAGCAAAGAAGTTCCGAAATGGAATACGATTTCCATTTCCGGATATCATATTCGTGAAGCGGGATCAACAGCAGTTCAGGAGTTGGCATTCACGTTGGCAAATGGTAAAGCATATCTTAAAGCTGCGATAGATAAAGGCTTGGATATCAATGTTTTTGCAAAGCGAT
Organism: Bacteroidota bacterium; assembly: GCA_947476185.1. GTDB lineage: Bacteria > Bacteroidota > Bacteroidia > 2-12-FULL-35-15 > 2-12-FULL-35-15 > 2-12-FULL-35-15. Next base: position 11,463 of record CANJPX010000053.1, on the reverse strand, counting down.
TGTCCTTCTTTTTTAACGCTCACAATAATATGTTTGAAGAGGTTGCAAAGTTTCGGGCAGCCAGAAGGATGTGGGCAAAAATTACGAAAGAGTTGGGTGCAACAGATCCTAAAGCACAGATGTTACGATTTCATACCCAAACGGGAGGATCTACCTTAACAGCTCAGCAACCGCAAAACAATATTCCAAGAGTAACCATTCAGGCAATGTCGGCAGTATTAGGCGGAACGCAAAGTCTACATACAAATGGGTTTGATGAAGCAATTGCATTACCTACAGAAGAAGCTGCACGTATTGCGCTAAGGACCCAGCAGATCATTGGTTTTGAAAGTGGGATAGTGGATACTGTTGATCCTTTGGCAGGTTCTTATTTTGTTGAGGCTTTGACGAATGAAGTGGAAGCAGCAGCCTGGGATTATATTCATAAAATTGATGCAATGGGTGGTTCTGTTGATGCTATTGAGCAAGGATATTTACAAAATGAAATTGCTGCATCAGCATATAAATACCAAAGGGATATTCAGTCCGGAGAAAAGGTGATTATAGGTGTAAACAAGTTTACCGGTGAGGAAGCGCCTTTGAAGGATATTTTTACTGTTGATGATTCTATCCGTCAGTTACAAATTGATAAGATCAACAAAGTAAAATCTGAAAGGGACAATGAAAAAGTGGCTTCATTATTGAAAAAACTGGATGAAAGTGCCCGGGCAGATGTAAATCTAATGCCTATCATACTTGAATCGGCTGAAGCATATGCGACATTGGGTGAAATTGCAGATACCATGCGAGGGGTGTTTGGGGAATATACCGGATAGGATTTTACATTAAATAGGAGGTATCCTTCGCGCTGATATTGAATTAAAAGGCATTGAGCTAGTCTCAATGTCTTTTTTTTTGATTTATTAATTTGGAAATAGATTAAATATCACATAAATATGCATTCAGGTACAACCTTTTTAGAAATAAATCATTCATATAGTGATTTAGGTCATGATTATTATTATTTTTGTAAATCACATGATTAAAATCATATTTATTACAAACAATCTCACCCTTTTCTAATAAGATGACGTTTGTCGTGCATATGTAAAAAACTCTAAAAAGGTAAAATTTATTTATGATTGAAAAGAATACTATCTCTCCAATAATAATAGCTCAAAGATCAAAATCTCAAAGGCTGTTTTTTGTTTTTTTATTTTCCATGCTTATATTTTCTAATTCAAGTTTTTCCGCTACTTATTATTCAAGGGTATCAGGTAATTGGAATGTAGCCACAACTTGGTCGACTTTTTCATGTGGAGGCGTTGCTGCCGGAGTGGCTCCAGGTGCAGGTGATGATATAGTTATTTGTGGTGGACATACGGTAAGCCTAACCGCAAATGACGTTTGTTTAAGTTTAACAATAGCAGTTGGAGGTACATTAAATACAACTGGAGCCTTCTCTTTAAGTATTGCCGGAAATTTTGCTAACGATGGAACATTTTCTGCTGCTGTTGGGTCAACAATTATATTTAATGCCGCTGTTAATTCTACCGTAACCGGTGCCGGCACTTTTACCGTTAAAAATATTACTTTGAACATGGGTGCGAAAGCAACGGTGCTTGATGTTCAATCTGCAAATTTTATTACAGGGATCAATACAGGGAATGTGTACAATTTCACATTTACACAAGGCACCTGGAAATATAATAATGCTTCTACACTTACCGATTGCCACAATAATGGCGCGGCAACAGCTCTTACAATTCCTTTCAACGTTATTATTGAAGTTGATGCCGGTACAATGAATCTTTGTAAAGCAGGAACTAATAATAATGTTATTTTATCCGGAAAGCTTTTTGTGAATGGTGGTGCAGTGACTATTCAGATAGGTCAAGCTGTTGGTGCTGCACTTGATTTTAGGTATCAGGTAAATGGTGGAACCCCTCAATTATATGTTGTTAGCGGAACTTTAGACTGTGGCGCAGGTTTTAATGCTCGAGCAGGAACTGATTATATTGATTTTAATATGTCTGGCGGACTTATACATGTAGCTGACAATGGACCTACAGCCGGTAATACATTTTTGTTGCAGAATGTTATTGGCGGTTCAACCGTTATGACTGGAGGATTAATTGCTGTTGAAGATGCTTGTACAGGTGCTTCTCCCGATGTAGATATGGGTGGTGGTAATACTGCTCCTTATACTGTTACCGGTGGGACATTAGAACTTGGATTTGCGGGATCATTGGCAGGTGCAACATTTTTTGGTCTTCAATATTATTCTGCAACTAATTATCCGAACATCGTTTTTAATGCCGGTGTTGCAAAAAATGTTGGTGCCTGGAACAGTAATGGGCAAACATTTAATTGCTTAAGTTTATTTGTGAATGCAAGTATGACCTTTGATCTTACTGGTGCAGCACCCAATCCAACCGTTGTTTTCTTATCAAATAATGGAACGTTTGCTCTTTCCGTTGATGGAACATTTAATATGGGGACAGGAGGAGTAATCTTCAAAGGGAATGTTAATCAGTTGATAACGTCAACTATTCCAACACTTACATTTAATGACATGACAGTTAATATGACTGCAGGATTTACGACTAGTACCGGTGGTTCGTTGACTACAATAAATGTAAAAAACTATACTCAAACTCAGGGAAATTATACTCCTCCTGCAAATTTTAATGTTAGTGCTAATTGGACGCATGACGCTGGGACATTTACACCTGGTGTTAATACGGTTACTTTTAACGGAGCCGGTGCACAGCAAATATTAGGTGCTTTATCATCTGAAACATTTTACAATGTATTGATAAATAAAGGAAATACTCTTAATACTGGAGGTAGTATGGGAACTATTACCACGAATAATCTTACAGAACAAGCAGGCAATATGAATTTTACAACTTTGGTTGCTCCAACTATTCTTAACATTAATGGAAATTATCTATTGACTACCGGTACTTTTACAGCACCTACGACTACAAATTTGTTGGGTAACTGGACAAAGAATGGTGGAACTTTTACACCAGGAACAGGAAGAGTTTTGCTAAATGGAACAGCAAATTCTCAAACAATCGGAGGTTCAGGGTCAACCACTTTTTATGATCTTACTACTAATAACACATTTGCTGCTGCGCCTCAAATTATTTTAGGGATTAATACAAACGCCACTGATAATATTAAGATGACGGCAGGTATTGTTAATCTGGCTACTTTCACATTAACCCTTGGAACATCTGCTGCTGCTACCGGAACACTAACATATACTGCAGGTTGGTTATATGGAACTGGAACATTTAAAAGATGGATAGGCACAGCGATATTGGCAATTGGTAATGTTGCTGGACATTTTCCCATGGGAAGTTCAACAGATTATCATCCTCTGTGGTTTGGAAATACAGCAGTAGCTGGGGCAGGAGGCTTATTTAGTGTTACTCATACACCTGCTACTTCCGGGAGTGTTGCAATTGTTCCATATACGGATGCAACATGGACACCACCAGCAGGTGGAACTTCTGTGGTTGGAATATCCAATGCAATTTGGACTGTTGATAGAGGAGCTTATAACGTAGCGGGTTCAACAGGTCAATTGCGTTATGGCGGAACAGGTTTCAATGTTTTTCTCTCTTCTGATATTAACGCTTCTAATGTTGCTGGTGCAGTAGGAACCTATGGCGCACCTACAAATGTAGTAGCAGGAAGTTATTTTGAAGTGAACCGGATTGCTTTAGCAAATGCACATATTACCAACAAAGCATGGTATGTAGGGACGTCAGATATGCTCCTCTCTCCTTTGCCAATTGAATTGTTGTCATTTGATGCAAAACCGAATGGTTCAAAAGTAAATCTTTCCTGGAGCACAGCCACAGAAACAAATAGTGATTATTTTACAATTGAAAAGACTAAGAATGGATCTGATTTTGAAAGTGTCGGAACAACAGATGGAGCGGGAAATAGCACTTCTGTATTAAATTACGCAACAAAGGATAATTCTCCTTTTGAGGGTATTTCTTATTACCGTTTAAAACAAACTGATTTTAACGGGGACTTTAAATATTCAGATTTGAGAATGGTTGATTTTCATTCATCTTCAGATTTCTTTTTTGATGTATTTCCAAATCCAAACAATGGAGATAATTTCAATATTTCATTAAATGCCGATCAAGGCGAGGAGGTCGTTGTGGTTGTTTATGATGCAATTGGTAAAGTGGCTTATTCGAAAGTAATAACTACTCAAAATAAAGGTGAAAATGTTTTTGTAATTGATTCTTTTGGTAAGTTTTCTCAGGGAATCTATATGATCAGTGCATCTTCTCAACAAGGAATCTATAATAGGAAAATGATCGTAAAATAAAGCCGTAATTATTATTTACAGAAGGAGCAATGAATAATTTCATTGCTCCTTTTTTTTGCTGTTTTTAAAACTGCTTCTTATAAATGAAACGGAGTTTATTTAGGAGGTGGAGTATTCAGAAGGCATTGATAAAAATCAATGTCTTTCTTGTTTAATAACAAATGAATCAGCTCGAACATCTGATAATTTTGTAATTGAATATTAGCGTATATAAATGTATTTTTCTGATTTATGATATCGGAATATTTAGGAGATTTAAATTGTGGGCTCCTCATTGAAAAGGTTTTAAGTCTGATTATTATTTAACAATGCAACCTTTCGAAATATATAAACCATCTTGTTTGGGAGGATTTCTAAAAAGAAAAGAAAAGAAATTTTTCTTGTTGATGTCTTTTATTTTTTGTTTTAAAATCAAACAATATACTATTTTCACAAAAAGCAAACTGCTCTTTCTTGGTTTGTTTTTTATATCTACAAATTCTCTTTTTTCCTTTACACTTTATTCCAGAGTCAGCACAGGATTTTATACGTCAGGAACCTGGTCTAAAATAGCCTGTGGTGGTATTACTTGTGGTTGTAGCCCTTTAACCGGGGATGATATTGTAATTTGTGCAGGCTATACAGTAACATTGCCTATAGGGTCGATCACTATTGGACCAGGCGGGGATTGTGCTTCCATAACTATCAAAAATGGGGGCACATTAAATATGTTAGCTGCCGGTACTATGCTTGTCAAAAATGGTGGGGTTTTAACAATAGAAACTGGAGGAAATTTACTGGTAAACGGTTTTACAAATCAAAATAATAGCGATGGTGTTGTAATAGATGGAACGCTGACACTTGGTGGGCTAAATCCTGTATTCTCAAATGGAGTAGGTGCAGATATAATTGGAACTGGAGCAATAACATTGGGGCTTGGAATAACATACACTAATAACGGTACTATTTTTGGCTCTGGCGGACCATTACCAATCGAACTTATATCTTTTGATGCAAGATCAAATCTAAAAGTAGTCGATCTTAATTGGTCTACCGCTTCAGAAAAAAATAACGATTATTTTACGATCGAAAAAACAAAGGATGGAATAAGGTTTGACGTTGTGGAAACCATTGATGGAGCAGGAAATAGCACATCAGTATTGAATTATTCAACAAAAGACAATTCTCCTTATGCTGGTGTTTCTTATTACCGTTTAAAACAAACAGATTTTAATGGTGCATTTACCTATTCTGATCTGAAAATGGTCGATTTTCAATCATCTACGGATTTCACTTTTGATGTTTATCCAAATCCAAACAATGGAAATAATTTCAATGTTTTAATAAACGCAGATCAAGGCATGGATGTGTTGGTTGTTGTTTATGATGCGATAGGCAAAAAGAGTTATTCAAAGGTTATTATAACGCAACATAGTGGTCAAAACGTTTTTTTTATAGATCCTTCCATTAAACTTTCTTCTGGTTTCTATATGATTAGTGCATCTTCTCAACAAGGTGTTTACAATAAGAAAATGATAGTCAAATAACCCTGTTTTTTTATCGAGGAAATACGGAGTAGGAATTAAAGAGATTTTTTATCTTCTACGATCACAAAAATATCTTCATTATCCCGTTTCATTAGATATTTTTCGCGTGCAAATTTTTCTAAGGTCTTAGGATTGGTATGTAATTCTTTTATATCAGAGGTAATACTATTAATTTCTTTTGCATAATAATTCCGCTCTTCCTGAAGTTGCTTTACTTCTTTTCTAAGTTCCAGCTGTGTTTTTAAGTCGTTTTTATCAAAAAAGACAACCCAAACTGCTAATGCAATAAAAGTTAATAAATACTTATTTTTTAATATTGAAAATACTTTTTTCATTAGGTATTTGTAATTTAGACAAAAATAATCGGTTTTTGGCCGAAATAGTGTCTGTGTCAAATACGTTATCAACCAACAAATTAACAATATGATAAGATTCCTCCTTTTTTCAATTATTTTGTGCCTCACTTTGCAGCTTTCAGCACAGTCCTTTAGGGCAACTCAACAAAAAGCAAGTCGGGTAAAGGATGCTTATACTGAAAAATGGGAAGGATTGAGATCTGAATTAAAGAAAAAAGGGATAAATGAAAATTTCGAATTATTTATGCGTGTTTTTAAAGAAGATAAACTTGTTGAGGTGTGGTTAAAATCAAAGGGTGAAAAAGAATATAAACTCTTCAAAACGTATACTATTTGTGCTTCTTCAGGTGAGTTGGGCCCGAAACGGAAACAAGGTGACGGACAGGTTCCTGAAGGATTTTATTCAATAGCAGCATTTAATCCATATAGTAGTTATCATTTATCGCTTGGTGTTAGTTATCCGAATGCAAGTGATAAGATCATAGGCAAAGGTAATTTGGGAGGCGATATCATGATACATGGAAGTTGTGTAACGATAGGATGTATGCCCTTAACAGATACTTATATCAAGGAAGTTTATATTCTTGCTGTTGAAGCAAAAAACAATGGACAACAAACTATTCAGGTTCATATTTTTCCAACAAAAATGGATGAAAAGGGGATGAAGTTTTTGGCAGACACAAATGAAAAAAATCTTGATTTTTGGAAAAATTTAAAAACGGGTTACGATTATTTTGAACAAAAAAAACAGCTCCCGAAATTTACAATAGATAAGTCTGGGAAATATTTTTTTTCTGAAAAATAACAAATTCTCCTTTTTTGTTTTTTAGATGAGTATAAGTCATTGTTTCAACTATCTTTTTGTGATTATTAAATCTTAATTCCTATCGCCAAAATATCATCAACTTGTTCACAATCACCTTTCCAGTTTTCCAAAACCGTTGATAATTCGCCATGTTGCTCCTCCATAGTTAAGTTTTGAATTTGGGCCAATGTTTCTTTGAATTTTTTACTTGAAAATTTCTTTTCGTTTTTCCTATCGAACTGGTCTATATAACCATCGGTAAACATGTAAAAAGTATCGCCTTTTTGAATGGAGATAAAGTGGTCTGTAAAATCTAAAACATTTTCATTGTAATTTCCTCCAATAGGGTATTTGTCTGCCTTTATCTCTGAAAACTTAAACTCATTTTCAATCATATTAAAATAGTACAAAGGCCTTCTAGCCCCGGCATAATTTAATTCCATCTTGTTTTTATCAATAATGATAAGCGAAAGCTCCATTCCGTCATGGGACTCTACACTATCTCTATCTTGTTTTAAAGCCTTTCTAACCCTGCAGTGTAATTTCGTAAGAATATCTGCGGCTTTCGGATTTTTACTTTCATTCAATATTTCGGTTAGCAAGGAGCTGCCGATCATGCTCATAAATGCCCCGGGAACTCCATGTCCCGTGCAATCAACGACAGCAAAATAGGTTTTATTGTCATTTTTATGGAACCAATAAAAATCTCCACTTACAATATCTCTTGGTTTATAAAATACAAAAGAATCAGGTAGTTCATTTTGTATTTCAGAATTCAACGGCAAAATCGAATCCTGAATAATTTTTGCATAATTAATGCTATCCTTTATTTCCTTAAATGCCAATGACAATTCAAACGTCCGTTCTTCAACTTTTCCTTCCAATTGTTGTTTTTCAATAGCCAGTTTTCTTGTTCTGTATTTTATAAATAAATAAATGCAAACGATTATAGAAAGAATACATATTAAATAAAACCACCAAGTTTGCCACCAAGGCAAAGTGATAGTAAAATCAAATTCAATGGCTTTGTCGCACCAAACGCCTAATGAATTTATTGCTTTTACTTTAAATCGATAGGTTTTACCGGGTACAATATTAGAAAAATTAGCCTCTGTAATAGAACTTAATGGTGACCACTCTGTATCCTGTCCGAGAAGAATGAACGAATATTTAATGTTGTCCGTTGTTAATGCCTTGAAATTAAAAGTTAAATGGTTGTTTTTATAAGAAAGTGTTAGACTTTTTGGAATATTCGTTCGTTCGTCAACGAAAGTGGAATAATTTTTCCAATCAACTTTTTTATACCCTAGGAGGATATCTGCAAAAATGATTTTTGGTGCAACCTTATTTTGAAAGTCAAACTTCCTATTGTAAAGACATAAACCATTTATTGTTCCGAACCAGATGAGGCCTTCTTTGTCCTGAAAACAAGATGTTACTTCCTCACCATTAAAACCTTCTGATTCTGAATAATAACGTAATGATTGTACTTTATAATCTGCCCCGATTTCTAGTTTGTTTACCCCATTATTTGTACCAGCCCAAAGACATTTTCCTATATCATCCCAAATTAATGTCTCGATAAAATTTGAACAAAGACCATTTGAGACATCAATTTTAATTATTTTTTTATCAGTTACACAAGCGATTCCTCCTTCGCCAGTGCCTAAAAAAATACGTTGTAAATTATCCTCTGCAATTGACCATACAGCATTATTGGCTAATCCATTTATTTCGTTAATTTGATAAATTTTTTTCCCATCGTATTTTATTGCACCGGCATCAATTGTTCCGAACCAAATATTTCCTTTTGAATCTTCTTTAATTGTTAATAGGTTGTCGGAAGGGAATCCATTCGCAATAGAATAATTTTTTATTTCATTATTTTTAATGGAAAAAGCACCATTACCAAAAGTTGAGATCCAAACAGTGCCATTATGATCAAATAGTATTTTATCGACTACTTCTAATGTTTTATCAAGAAGTTTTGAGATGTGTTTTTTTATTTTATAGACATCACCAATTTTCTCAAGAATATAAATTCCAGACTTTTCAGTACCTATCCATATTTCGTTGTTATTGTTTTCTGCAATCGAGAATATTTTTTCATCTGCCAATTCTTTGATTTGCTGCTTTACATTTGATATGCTTCCATTGAAAATATCAATTCCTTTTCCTTGCGTTCCTGCAATTATTAAATCGTTGTTCTTATAAAAGCTGGCTATTTTATTGGCAGACAAGCCATGTTTTTCGGTGTATGTCGTGAAAGATTCGCTGTTTAATTTATCCGCACCTCCGTTAGTTGAACCAAACCATAAATTCCCTTCATAATCGTTTGCAATTGAATACACCTGATTTGAAGACAGTCCATTGTATTCATTATACAAATAAAAGTTCTTTTTATTGTATTTTATCAAGCCGTCATTATCCGTTGCAAACCAAATATTGCCATGTGAATCTTCTGTTATTTTAAAAATTCTATTTTGCGGTGATAATTGGATTGGTAATGTTAGTTTTTCAAATTTTCCGGTGTTCCCGGTGTTCCCGGTGTTGCGAGTGCTACTGGTGTTATTGGTGTGACTGGTGTTTTCGGAGTTGCTGGTGTCACAGGTGTTGCAGTAGTTACTGGTGTTACTGTTTGTATATTTAATGATTCCATTTCCCACTTCACCTGCAAACCATACAGAACCTTCCGAATCGGTGAGCATTGAATAAAATTCTTTATCTGCAATATTTTTTTGATCTGAATAATTAATGACCTCGGTCCCATTGTAATTACTAATTCCTGCATTAGTTGCAAACCAAAAGTCTCCTTTTTTATCTTGAGTAATATCGAAAATTGTATTGCTTAGTAATCCATTTGATTTTGTAATTTTTTTAAATACTTTCCCATCGAAATAGGAAACTCCACCCATATCTGTTGCAAACCATAAGATGTTTTTGTTATCTATAAAAATAGTATGAATAAAATTATCTCCTAAACCGTCCTTTGTTGTATAGTTTTTAAATTTTACGCCGTTGTATTCGGATAAGCCTTCTGTTGTTGCAATCCATATGTTGCCATCTTGGTCTCCATTTATACAGGTTACGTCATTTCCAATAAGCCCTTCTTTTTTTGTAAAATTTTTAAAGTTCTTTCCGTCAAATCGACTTATACCACCTTGGATGGCAAACCAAATATATCCAATACGATCTTGATAAATTCCATTTACATTGGAACCTATCATACCACTTTTTGTATTGTAATTTTTAAAATTATAATGCTGAGAAAATCCACTCATAGAGGGGATTAAAACAACTGCTAAAAAAAATATTATTTTCTTTTTAAAATTCATGATTCATTTCTTTAATTCTTCACTAGTTTTTTTATAGCTCTATTATTTTTTGTTTCAACTTGAAGTGAATATATTCCAGAAGCTAAATTTGTAAGGTCTAAAATTTGATAGTTCTGATTACCTGTATCCATTGAAAGCATTTTTTGTCCTATAGAATTTATAATTGAAATATGGCTGTTTTCAGGAATTCCTTCTATTTTGATAACTGACGAAGTAGGGTTAGGATACATTCGTATCGTTTCGTTTAAATTTGCTTCAATCATTACAGTTGTAGTAATATTTACGCAAGCACTTGTGTCAGTGCATCCGTTTTGAGATACAATTACAGCATAGCTGCCATTTGTTGACGATACAAACATTTGATTTATCTCTCCGGTTATCGCCAAGTTGCTATTATTACAATCTATCCATTGGTAATTTGCTGGGCTTGCATTTGATGAGATAGAACTACCCGATACCAAAGTGGTGATGTTAATTGGAGGGTAAATTGTTAAGTTGGTTGTTACTGTGCTATCACAGCCATTTACTGATGATAACACATCGGTGTAAATTCCTGATATAGAATAAGTGTTTGTTCCAATTACTGCTGACTGACCATAACAAAGTGTCATGCTTTGAGAATTACTAATTGCTAAAGGAGCTGTAATGTTAATTATATCATTTGCTGTACAAGAATTTGCATCAGTGATTGTGCAGGTCCATGTACCCGCAGTTAATCCGGTAACACTTGCCGTACCATCTCCTGTTGGATTTCCGGGTGTCCAGTTATATGAATATGCTGTTGTTCCTCCACTAACCGAAATGCTTGCAGCACCGTTTGCTCCACCAAAACAACTTACGTTTGTTTGTGATGTAAGCGTGGCAGCAAGTGCAGTAGGTTGCGTGATGGTGAAGGATTGTGATGTTGTACAACCGTTTGCATCAGTGATTGTGCAGGTCCATGCACCCGCAGTTAATCCGGTAACACTTGCCGTGCCATCTCCTGTTGGATTTCCGGGTGTCCAGTTATATGAATATGCTGTTGTTCCTCCACTAACCGAAATGCTTGCAGCACCGTTTGCTCCACCAAAACAACTTACGTTTGTTTGTGATGTAAGCG
>CANJPX010000052.1 GCA_947476185.1 Bacteroidota bacterium | reverse complement strand
TTGCAAAGCAGGAGTGCAAAATAGATGTTCTTTTTTTTCTGCAAGTTCTTTTGCGCGCCTTAAAATATTCACAAGCAAACTTTCTGCGCTCAACACTGTTTTATGTAAATAAACCTGCCAATACATCAATCTACGGGCGATGATAAATTTTTCGATCGAATAAATTCCTTTTGCTTCAATTGCTAATTGATCATTTACAACATTCAGCATTTTTATTATTCTATCCGAACTCACAACGCCTTCCGAAACTCCTGTAAAGAAACTGTCGCGGTTCAGATAGTCTAAACGGTCCATATCGAGTTGACTGGAAACTAATTGATGCAGGAATTTCTTTTTATATTTATTTTGAAAAATGTTGATTGCCAGTGTTAATTTTCCATCGAACTCTTCGTTCAATCGGCTCATGAAAAGCTCAGAAATATCTTCATGTGTAATATTGTTCACAATGCTATGTTCTAATGCATGTGAAAATGGGCCGTGACCGATATCATGTAAAAGTATAGCAATGGTCACCCCTTTCGCTTCTTCTTCTGTTATTTCATGACCTTTTGCACGAATTACGTCTATTGCTTGACCCATTAAATGCATTGCACCCATGGCATGGTGAAAGCGTGTATGCAGCGCTCCGGGATAAACCAAATTCGTTAAACCCAATTGTTTGATTCTTCGTAAACGCTGAAAATAAGGGTGTTCGATAAGATCGAAAATTATTTCGTAAGGTAGAGATACGAAACCATAGATTGGATCGTTAAATATTTTTAGCTTATTGGAAAATGAGTTCATCGTTGCAAAGATAATTTATCTTTTTTTAACAAAGGAAGCAGATTATATATTTAACTTTATAAAATCAAATTATATGATAATTATGGAAAAAATTAGTGTTTTATGGGCCGATGATGAAATTGATTTGTTAAAGCCACATATTTTATTCCTGAAAGATAAAGGATATGAAATAACAACTGCTACAAGTGGCGATGAGGCGCTAGAGTTGGTAGAGAAAAATAATTTTTCTGTTGTTTTGCTGGATGAAAATATGCCCGGGCTTACTGGATTAGAAACGCTAAATCGTTTAAAAGCAAAGCATTCGGACCTTCCTGTAATTATGATCACAAAAAGTGAGGAAGAGTATTTGATGGAAGATGCAATCGGTTCCAAGATCTCTGATTATCTGATCAAACCGGTTAACCCGAACCAAATTTTACTTTCTCTGAAAAAAACGTTGGATAATAAACGTTTGATCAGTGAAAAAACAACATCTAATTATCAGCAGGAATTTCGTCAGATTGGTATGACGATGGGAGATAAGTTGACTTGGGCAGAGTGGGTAGAAGTGTATAAGAAATTGGTTTATTGGGAGCTAGAGTTGGATAAAAGCAAGGATGAGAGCATGATCGAGATTCTTAAGATGCAAAAATCGGAAGCAAATAAATTGTACGGAAAATTTATAGAAAATAATTATATAGGATGGTTAAATGGAAAAACAGCTGATGGTCCCTTATTTTCTCACACCATTTTTAAAGCGAAGGTAGCACCCTTGCTTGATAAGAACGAAACAACTTTTGTTTTGCTAATCGATAATTTGCGTTACGATCAATGGAAAATAATTCAGCCAATAATTGCAGAATATTTTAAAGTGGAACAGGAAGATCTGTATAGTGCAATTTTACCAACGGCTACACAATATGCCCGTAATGCATTTTTTGCCGGATTGATGCCATCAGAAATTGAAAAACGTTTTCCGAAATTATGGTTGAATGACGAAGATGAAGGTGGGAAAAATATGCATGAAGAAGAATTGTTGCAGGAACAATTGAAACGATTGGGCAAGGATATTAAAATGAGCTACAATAAAATTACGAATATCGCTGCAGGGAAAAGATTGGCTGAGAATATGAGTAATTTGATGCAGAATAAATTGAATGTCATCGTTTACAATTTTGTGGATATGCTTTCCCATGCCCGAACAGAAATGGAAGTGATCAGAGAGCTTGCAGATGATGAAAAGGCTTACCGCTCAATAACTTTATCTTGGTTTGAGCATTCTCCTTTGCATGATATCTTAAAACAAATTGCTGCAAAAAAATGCAAGCTGGTGATCACAACCGATCATGGTACGATTAAAGTTACTGAACCTTCTAAGGTAGTTGGTGATAAAAATGTAAATACAAATTTACGCTACAAGCAAGGGAAAAGTTTGGATTATGTAAAAAAGGATGTCTTTGAAATTCGAAATCCTGCCGATGCTTTTTTGCCAAAACAAAATTTGAGTTCAGCATACGTATTTGTAAAAGAGGATAAGTTTTTTGCCTATCCCAATAACTTCAATTATTATGTTGGATATTACCGTAACACCTTTCAGCATGGAGGTTTGAGTTTGGAGGAAATGATAATTCCATTTATAACATTATCCGCAAAATAGAAATAGAACGCAGATTGATTATGATTTTTATTGTTGATGTTTTTATGTTTTAAAACTAAAAATTTAGGTTGATGAAATGTATTATGTTTTTTTGCATTTGTATTCTATTTTATAGTTGCGACCCATTCTATAAACTTCAGTATTGTGTGAAAAATCAAACGACTGACACTATTTATGTAAAGTATAAAAATTATCCTGATAGTCTTAGCATAATTACTCCCGGCTCGTTATGTGTTCTTCTAGCTAGACAAGGAGTTGGCTATGCAAAAGAGAAATACAAAAGTCAAGAATTTCAGAATTGGTTTTCAGAAAATTCTATTTTAGTAAAAAAGACAAAAGAAAATTCGATTAAAAAAAATTCAGAAAGTGCCTGGAAGTATGAAGGGAGCAGAGTTCATGGAGGTAATGCAGTGCTTTACATTAATAAATAAACAATTATTTTTCAATCATAATTTATTATAACTCCAATAATAAACCACAAATAATTAGATCATTTTAATCATAATAATCATAAAGATCAGCGTTCCTATCGAATTACAACCATGCCTACAATTACCATCAATAATATATCTGAACTGCCAACTGCTGCGAAGAAACTCATTCAGGCATTTGCCGGTAAAAAAGTAATTGCCTTTTATGGAGAGATGGCTGCGGGAAAAACCACATTAATAAAATCGATCTGTGAGGAATTGGGCGTTGAAGAGCTGGTTAGCAGTCCCACTTTTTCAATCGTTAATGAGTATCATACAACTTTCGAAAAAAAAATATACCATTTTGATTTTTACAGGATCAATAAGATAAGTGAAGCTTACGATATGGGCTATGAGGAGTATTTTTATTCTGCTGCATATTGTTTTATCGAATGGCCTGAAAAAATTGCAGGTATACTTCCTGAGGATGTTTTGAACCTGAAAATATCGGTAGAAGGTGAAAAACGCATTATTCATTTTTTTTAGGATTTATCAGGGAGGAGGAATAGGAATTCTCCACTTTAGATGAAATGGCAACTCTGTTAATTTTGTTTGTAATTTATTAATCGCCTGATATTGCTTATAGGGTTCTGATTCAAATTGTGGTATCAATAAAAATCGTTTAATTCTGTTTTTATCCATGTCGTCAATGTTTCAGTTCCTTTTTTTTTCGTAAATTTGGGCTGTCTCAAGCTAAATAAAATGAAAACATCAAAGGAATTATTGGCTTCACTTTCCAAAACTGCATTAATGCCCCAAGAAGAAATGCTTGAAGTTGGTCGTAAAAAAGGCAAATTATTTATAGGTATCCCAAAAGAAATTTCATTTCAAGAAAATCGTGTTGCATTGGTTCCTGATGCTGTAGCCTTATTAGTCAATAATGGTCATCAGATTATTGTTGAGACGAATGCCGGCAAAATGGCTAATTTTCAGGATCATGATTACAGCGAAGCCGGTGCTCAGATCGTATATAGTGCAGAAGAAGTTTATAAAGCAGATATCATTTTGAAAGTTGCACCTCCGGCTCCTCAAGAGATCGAGATGATGCAACAAAGACAAACACTTATTTCGGCTCTTCAGTTAACAGTGCAGCCTGAAGATTTTTTGAAGCAATTGATCGCGAAACGCGTTACTGCTATTGCATTTGATTGGATCCAGGATATTGATGGTATTTATACTGTAATTCGTTCAATGGGGGAGATTGCAGGCGGAACTTCAATTCTTATTGCTGCCGAATATTTAAGTAATGTAAATAACGGACAGGGTGCTATTTTGGGTGGTATCTCTGGAATTTCTCCAACTGAAGTTGTTATTTTAGGCGCAGGAACGGTTGGTGAATTTGCTACTCGTGCTGCATTAGGTTTAGGAGCTTCTGTAAAAGTGTTTGATAATAATATTTATCGTTTAAGACGATTGCAAAGTGATATTGGTATGCGTGTATTTACTTCTGTGATTCAACCGCGTGTACTTGCAAAGCATTTAAAAACTGCCGATGTAGTGATTGGAGCAATTCGTGCCCAGAAAGGAAGAACACCTTGTGTTGTGACAGAGGAAATGGTGAGTGAAATGAAAGTAGGTTCTGTGATCATTGATGTAAGTATCGATCAGGGTGGTTGTTTTGAAACATCTGAAGTTACTAATCACACAAAGCCTGTATTCCGTAAGCATGGTGTAATTCATTATTGTGTTCCGAATATTGCATCTCGTGTTTCCCGTACAGCCTCCTATGCATTGAGTACTATTTTTGCTCAGATATTATTGAATATCGGAGAAGAAGGTGGTGTTGAAAATATGTTAAGACGTGATGCCGGTGTTAGAAATGGCGTTTATATTTATAATGGAACGCTTACCAATAGGGTGTTAGCTGAAATGTTTAAGTTGCCTTACAAGGACATTAATTTATTTATGGCTGCTCTATAGTTGAAGATTATTATTCCTGTTTTCAAGGTCTGTGAATCAGGAAAAAATCTATTTCTATTTTAGAACTGCTCTTTTTGAGCAATTACTCACACAAACAACAATCAACAAAAAGTATTTATGGCGATTCCCAATAAAAATTCTGATTTGTATAGACGATTGAGATTATATGGTTTTGGTTTTTTACTCGGTCTTCTCTTAGTCAGTTTTCTTTTCAAAGGTAGAAGCTGTCAAATGCCGAACTCTGCCAAAATGGAGGAGTTGTCGTGGCAGAAATTAGAATATAGCAAGCATGCAAGTTGCCGGATGGAATGCAGGCATATCTCCGAAGCAGAAATTGTAGAATTGTTAGGTGTATGGGAAAAAGGAAAGGATAAAGATAAGATTGCAGGGAAGGGAAAAATAAATTATGATAAAAGTGATGTTCATGATAGGCCTTATCCGACTTATGCCATAGAAGGCATAACTTCTGGCGGAAAAAATCTCCGCATCGTAATTGCCGATTGTGATACCATCTCTAAAGTGGTAACAGCGATCGATCTGAAAATGGAAAATGATAGTTGCGATTGCAAATGAACTAGTGATCTGTAATAGGTTTTGCTACTACACCTTTTTTATATCTGATCAGTAATACGATAGGAATACAAATTAAAATTGCAAATCCTACCATTAAAAAGCCCTGATCATAGCTTACCAATGCCTGCTGCTTGAATAAGATCCCTTCCATTGATTTATAAGCAAGGGCTTGAGCATCATCAAATGAATATCCTTTTGAAACATAGTTTTGAGTTATCATTGAGATGCGCTCTGTACTTGCTCCTGAATAGTCCGTGATATAGCCTAACATACTTCCTCTTATATCGGCATTTTTATGAATAAGGAAAACATTGATCAATGCGATACCTACCGCTCCACCCAATTGACGGATCATATTTGACAAACCAATTGCTTGCGCCATGTCTTTTCCTCTCAAGCCGGTAACGGCCAATGATAAAATCGGTGACATCATAAATGCTAATCCTACACCTCTCAAAACAAACGGAAAATAAAAATCATTTTGACTGGAGTCGGGGGAAGAAAAAGACATGATCACTAAGAAAATAAAAGTGATAGCTATCCCGATAATTATGATGCCTTTCGGGTTTTTTCCTTTTGATAATAGTTTTGCAACAATCGGCATAGAGATTCCGGAACACAAAGCACTTGGAATCATGAAAGCCCCGGTTTGTGTTGCCGTCCAGCCTAATGAAATTTGTGCGAACAAAGGAAAAATAAAGACGGTACCAAACAACAGCAGACCAAGCATAAAATTCATCAGACTACCCATCGCTAAGTTGTAATTTTTATAGAGCCTGATATTGACAGCGGCATAATCAATACTTAATTCTCTATAAATAAAAGCAATTAATCCGACTATTGCGATCACAGAAAAGGTGATGATCTCATCACTTTCAAACCAATCTTTTGAAGTTCCTTCTTCCAGAACAAATTGAATGGAGCCCACCGCCATGATGAGAAAAATTATTCCCCACCAATCTATCTTTCGTGGTTTTTTGGCTCCGTCCATATCTGTAACGTAGGTCCAGGCTAATATTGCAGCGACTATTCCGATTGGTATGTTTACAAAAAATATCCAGTGCCAAGAAAAATTATCAGTTATGAAACCTCCCAATGCAGGACCAAATGTAGGCCCCAAGATAATTCCCATTCCGAAGATCGCACCTGCTGTACCCATTTTTTCCGGTGGAAATGCTCCGAAAATTATGGATTGAGCTGTCGATAATAAGCCGCCACCGCCTAAACCCTGCACAAATCTCCAGAACACAAGCATCCATAAATTTGTTGATAAGCCGCACATCAAAGAGGAGAATGTGAAAATTATTACGGAAGCTGTGAAATACGTTTTCCTTCCGAAAAGGTCGGATAACATACTAGTAAGCGGAATAATAATCACGTTTGAAATGGCATACGCTGTGATCACCCATGCAATTTCAGTCGTTGTAGCACCAATGCTGCCGCTGATCTCACGCAGTGAAACGTTTACAACAGTAGTGTCGATCAATTCTAAAATAGCACAGGAAATAGCTGTGATGATCAGGATCCATTTCTCCGCTCCGGTTGGATATGTTATTTTTAAGGATGGTAGTGTTGCTTCCAATTGAAAATTATAATTCTGAAATTATTAATTTTTTTAGTTCACTTTTACTTCAACAAATACACTCAGTCCGGGAAATAAAATATCTGCACTTTCCTTTGGATAGTCTGTTAATTCGATGCGTACAGGAATCCGTTGAATGATCTTTACAAAATTACCTGTTGAGTTATCCGGTGGCAATAAAGAAAATTTCGCACCTGTAGCGCCGATGAAGGATTCAACTTTACCGGTTATTTTCAGATCAGGAAATGCATCAATTTTTACAGATACAATTTGTCCCGGTTTGATTTTTTTTACTTGTGTTTCTTTAAAATTTGCAGTTACCCATAAATGTGTATTGTTGATGGTAGAACACAAGGGCTGAGCAATGGTGATATATTGTCCTTCTTCTACAGCTCGTTTTGTAATTATACCATCACATGGCGATTCAATAGTAGCGTTGTCCAATTGAGTTTGCGCTAATGCTAATTCTGCTTGTCTTTGTTTCACGATAGCTTCCGCCAATGTTATTTGCGCCCTTTGTGCTTCTGCCTGTGAGTGGATCCCTTGTGATTGAGCAGCGGCAGATTTTGATTGGTTTACTGCTGCGTCATATTGCGCCTTAGAAATTTCAAGATCAGCTTTCGATGCGTCAAATTGGGCTTGTGTTGCAGCTTTCGCATTGAACATGTTCTCAATACGTTTAAAATCCTCTTGTGATTTTGTCAGTTTGGCTTTTGCTGCTGTGCTACTCTGTTCCACTGATGCAGAACTTAAAGAGGAAGCATCCGCATTTTGACTTACTGCATTTGCATTGCTTTTTACAGAAAGTAAATTTGCATTTGCATTTTCAAGAGCCGCTTCTGCCTGAGCAACTTTTGTTTTCAGATCCGTATCATCAATTGTTATCAGCAACTGTCCTTTTTTGACATGCTCATTGTCTTTGAAATGAATGGTTTTTATATAACCGGAAACACTTGATTTAATAGGAACGATATCGGCATCCAATTGTGCGTTGTCCGTACTAATATAGTTTGCGCCTATTATAAAGTAGATAATAGCAATCGTAAGAATAGTGCCTAATATCCCGCCAATGATAAATAATTTCTTTTTACTTTTCTTTTCCGAAGCGTTTTTTTTCATGATTTTTTTCTGATTGATTGTTAGCATCTATTCGTAATGTTTGATTAAAAATTTTTAAGTCCTTTGCTGGAGTTGTAATTGCTGATCGCATTCATTAATTTGATCTCATGTATCTTTTGATTTAACACAGCTTGCATTTCCGCATTCGATTCGGTTAGATAATCGGTTGACGTAATAGAGCCATTCGCCAATTGTGAAGCTGCAGTTTCTTTTATACTGATTCGTTTTTCAATGATCTTTTTATCTATTTCCAGTATATCTTTTAATGAATTTATTTGTGCAGTTTGTGTGAGCATTGTTGTTTTTAAATTGAATTCAAAAACTTCCTTTTGAACATCCACCATTTGTTTGTTGATGGTATAGTTTTGTTTTTCATTTGAAAAATTATAGAGAGCTCCGATATTCCATTTTAAACTGATACCTGCCTGTGCGAAAAAACGAATATCCTGATTCAAAAAGTTTGGCCCGGGCCGTCCATATGCCCCTTCTCCACTAACTGCAATTTTTGGTAAAGCGTTCTTATTGGTTAATTTATGACGGGCTTCGAACAATGCTTTCTGTGAATCAAATAATTTTATTTCAGGACGGGTTATCTCATCACTTTTTGATGTATTCATGATTGGATCCATCGCAAGTTCTGTATTATCATCAACTGATTTTCCGATGAACATTCCCAATGTCAGATAAAGTGAATTTAAATTCTCTTTCCCTTCGATCAATGATTGTTCTGATTTGAATTCCTCGGCTTCCAAGGCATCAAGATTACTTTGAAGCAATATTCCATTTTTAACAGAAGCAGAAATGATCATTTTTTTGTTATTGATATCTTCTTTATAAATGTTCAATGTCTTGATGCTTTCCCTTGTCAGAAGAATGGAAGAGAAAAGTTGGTCGATCCTGTCGATGAGTTTATATAATTCCACTTCATTCTTTAAACTTTCTGTTTCACCACTGATCTTATCCAATTGCTTTTGCTGATGGATCTGTCCGCCATCAAAAAGTGTTTGTTCCAAGTCAAGAGCCGCGAGGTAACTGTCATGCGGAAAAGATTTTCCCAGAAATTCAACTACTTCGGATTGATAAGAAGCTTTTGAAACGAAAGATAATTTCGGGAGCCAGTTTTTTGTATCTGACTGAATGTTGTTTTTCTCATTCTCATCGATAAGATTGCTCTGTTTAATAAGAGGGTAATTTCTTTTTGCCATTCGTATGCAGGAATCGAGCGAAAGAGATGGTTGCCCTATGCTGATCGATGTGATGGTAATGAATATTAGCGTTAATCTTTTCATGCTTTTTATATTTGATAAATGCCTGCCATATTTAAATTCATGGCTAGCGAATTGTTTTTCCTTTTCAATCAAAGGCCTTCTGAAAATTTATATTTTTTGTTATTTTCCAAGCGAGAATTCTACAAACTTTTTAACCGAAAGATTTAATTTTTCCTGACTGAAGTCTTTGTTCCAATCTTTACCTTGTGCCTTTAAAGCATGTTTAAAAAGAGGTTCCCCAATAAAGGGGTAGGAGCAAAGTGAATGTAAGTTGATCATGAAAAGAACAGGATCTATTTTCTTTATTTTTCCTGTAGCCATTTCTTCTTCCAAAGCCTGGATTAATCGAACCGCTTTGTCTCTTTTAACTGCCTGCACTTTTTCTCTGAATAATTCTGGATTGATACTGAATTCTTTAATTATGAAAATCGACATTTGTGGGTACTCGGATAAGAATAGCAGAATGTTGTCGACATATTTGAAAACCCGCTCCTTGATTGGTAATGAGGAATCAGAAAATACATCCATTTGTTGAAAGTATTTCTGTAAGGCGCCTTCAAATACCTTATCAAATAATTTCTCCTTGTTCCTGAAATAATAGTGTAATAGCGCTTTATTGATACCAGCGGTATTCGCGATATCCTGCATGCGTGCACCATAAAGTCCGTATTTCATGAAAACTTCCTTGGCAGCTTCCATGATCTTTTCTTCAGTGCTTGTTTCGACTAACTTTTTCATTTAATTTAATGGTTTAACCATATAGTTAAACATAAAAGTAAATATAAAATGAATACGACAATAAATATTCGACAAATGGCTAATATGCTTCGCTCATTCAGGAATATTGATTGATACTCATTTATAATAAGTGTTTTTCAGGAATTGAAAAGCAGGTGATAATTTTATTTGATTATTATTTTTGCTCTGCCAATCTTACCATCAGCAGAATTTTTTATCAATAAATAAATACCGGAAGGGATGCCTTCCAGTTGCAGAGTATAATATGCACCCGGCATTATTTCATATTTTGTACATCTGTAAAGTTTTCCCATGAAATCATAAATTTTAAATTGTGCATATTCAAAACCGGAAGATTCATTTGAAATATTCACATAATTTGAGGCGGGATTTGGATAAACAAACAGGTTGTATATTGAATTATTCTCGATCGAGCAATCATGATCCCATCCATTCATTTGATCGACAGCCCATTCTCGTTGCGATTGAATGAAGGGATAAATACCCGGGTAATTCAAACGAAGGACATATGCCGATTGTGTGATTGAAACTGCATCCTCATTGTAATCGGTCAACGAATATTGAAAAGATTCATATGAATTATATTTATAAGGATCATTTTTATAAGCATCATCAATTAAGTTATGTCTGTCTAAAATAAATTGCCCTAAATTGGCAAGTGTATATTTATCATGAATGAGATCACATACATCGTTCAAATATTCGGTTTTCCATTCCTCAATTTCGAATATTCGATTTAACAAGGGGCGAGTGTCAAATTTATTACTTGGCACCAGATAACCTGTAAGTAATGATGTACCGCTTACTATTTTTATATCCTGGAATGTTTCATTCATGTCCCATGGGATCCATCTTATTTTGCCATCAGGATGTTCATATAAGAAAAAATTATTTCCTCCACCCCAATAACTATCCCAACTTCTGATGCATTTTTCAACGGCAAGTATTTTTAAATAGGCATGCACATCAAATTTGTTCTCCAGATTTTGTTTAAAATCTGCATCGTGGTTATTGTTGAGAAAATCAATGAAACTTATCAGTTTGGTCCAGTCATCAAGACTGTCATTTGTGGTCAATTTTAATCCCTGGTCTTTGTAGCCGGAAGATTCAGCTCCCAGCCAATTCAGAGAAACTGCAGCACCTCTGTCGGTTTTGTAAAGATTGCCATCATTCTGACTGCTGCCAAATTGAAATTTTAAAAATGTTTTATCTACGTTTTCTATTGCAACGTATAATCCGATGTATTCACCGTTGACCCATAATTTTGTGTACGATGTCCTGGATGCGATAATACCTTCATCGCGAAAAAGTTTTAGTGAAATTACATCATGCAGCAAAGAAGGGTCATTGGTAAAATTATTCAGATTCAGTTTTTTCAAACCATCTAATTCCTGGTTTGCAAATTCATCGAACGATATTTTTAATGGCTTTTTCTTTCCATAATTCGTTAATGAATTAGAAGCATTTCCTTTCTCCCTGAACCCGCAATTATTGAGTACAATTCCGTCCCAGGTAACTTTACATGTATGGTAAACTTCCGGATACAGGTCTGGATTATCGAAATTCAATTGGTAATCCTGCTCCAATGTTTCAAACCAATTTGGCAGATCAGTTTCTATACTGAGATTATGTAAAATAGTATCATTAAAGACCAGCGCTCCGGTTTGAGCATAGGAGCTAAAATTTAAAATAAGAAATATGGAAAATAATATTTTTTTCATTTTCTATATAATCTGTGCTCTTTGTTGAGATAATCATATTGTTTTTTGAAGTTCTTTTTCATAAAATGAACTCCAATGGTAAAGTTAACTCCGCTTTGTTTGTTCTTATTTGCAATATTTAATTGTAAGCCGAATTTAAAATGAAAACGTATTTGTTCAGTACATTTTTTCTCGAAACCTGTAAATGGCTCCAGAGTCGCTTGTGCACCATTATTATATTTGACATTCATGAAATTTAATTCAGTGCCCCAGAAAAAACTGTTCTTTTTCAGGTAATTGCTATTCCCGATATACCGTTGGTAGCCGAATCCGAACTTCGTAATAGCATATGGCTTCGCCGGAGAATAACTTAAATGTGTGTAAACTAATTTATCTCCTCTGAATGCCATGCCTATCTTATATTGCATGCCATACTGTTTCCCGACAAAAGGTTCATTTCTGAAAACAGAGAAGTAGGGACTATTGTAATAGCCGAAATTTAAACCTAAAAATAAGGTCTTAAGTTTTTTTCCTCTGATGGTATCAATAGTTGTCCAGGGTATGATGCTGATCGATTCATCAATTTTTTCTAATCTTAAATTTGCCGAATCGCATTTTTGTATGGTACCAGTTTGAGAGTTTCCGTCTTTAAAAACAATTTCATCTGTCAATAGCTTTCTATAGTTTGTGCAACTTGTAAAGACAGATGCTGAAAAAAGGAGACAGATAAAATATTTAAAATAGTTTTTCATTTATTAGTATGTATAAATGCTTTCTATTGGAGTAAGACAGGTTTTAAATCGCTATTTATCTAAATGATATTAACGAAGATACAATATTATTGGAATTGGTAATAACGATTGGTAAAAGAATCGTTTTGATTTTCACCAGGAATAGTACATCGAATTATTTTGAGTTACAATGTTCTGAGATAATTCCGAGCTATAACTTTCTTCTTGCTTTTTCTTTCATGATCAAATTCAACTCTCTTCCTGTTTGTCCCTTTACAGAAGTATTCTCCTGCGCCCTGCGGATCAAATACGGAAGCACTTCGTTTATCGGACCGTAAGGAACATATTTTGCAACATTGTATTCGGCATTAGCCAGATTGTAACTGATGTGATCACTCATTCCTAGTAGTTGGGAAAAGTATATGTTTTTATTGTTTGGCTGGATAGTTTTTTTTCGCATTAGTTCAGCAAGTTTCATTGAGCTGTTTTCGTTGTGTGTTCCTGCACAAATAGCAATTCGCGAAATATGTTCTGCACAAAATTCTAAAGCAGCATCGTAATCTTTATCTGTAGCTTCTTTGGAATCGTGGATGGGCGAAGGATAGTTTTTTGCTGTGGCACGCAACCTTTCTTTTTCCATGTAGGCGCCACGCACAAGCTTTGCACCAAAAAAGTAATTTGATCCTTGGGCAATTTCAAAGGACTTTTTTAAATAAGACAAACGGTCTTTGCGATAAAGCTGGTAGGTATTATAGACAATTGTCTTTTGCATGTTATAGGATCGCATCATTTCATTTGCAAGATTGTCGATCGCTTCCTGTATCCAACTTTCTTCGGCATCAATAAAAATTGGAACACCTGCAGTATGTGCTGCTTTACAAATGGAATCAATCCGATTTTGAATACGCTCAAACTCTTTTTGTTCTTCAGGAGATAAAATATTTTTTGCTGAAACTTTTTCCAATAATCCTAAACGAGCCATTCCGGTAACCTTAAAAACACAAAAAGGAATATTAGCATCACCCTTTGCTTTGGCAACAGTTTTTATAGTTTCGAGGCAACAGGCATCAAAATCTTTTTCTGACTCTTTCCCCTCAACAGAAAAGTCTAAAATGGTGCCGATTTTAAATTTCGCCAAATCTTTTATGGCTTTATCACATTCTTCAATAGTTTCACCTCCACAAAATTGCTTGAAAATGGTAGCTTTTATAATCCCCTTAATTGGTAAATGCATCTTAATTGCAAATGTGGTCAATGACTTGCCAATTGACACAAATGTTGGACTGGCAACCATTTTGAAGAGCCAATAGGAACGATTAAGATCCTTGTTTGATTTTCCGGAGAAAGAAATTGCCGTATTGTCGAATGATAACATAGATAAAAATTAAGTAGGCAAATATACTAAATAACCATTCCATATTGTCACCTCCGATTTTGACCTTTTTTACTATATTTGTTAACCATTCTTTTTTATGACCGAAATCCGTTCAAATAATTATTCTGTTTTTATCTCTGATGATATAACGAAAGAGATCAATCGATTTCTGAAAACGAATAAAACAAAGTATTCGAAATTATTTATTTTGGTGGATGAAAATTCATTGAAGTTTTGTTATCCGCAATTAGTTGAAAAGATAGACGCTTTCAAAGAAGGTGAGATCATTGAGATTGATAGTGGTGAGGAAAGTAAAACGATCGATGTATGTGTTCAGATCTGGAATGCCTTAAGTGAATATGGTGCAGATAGAAGATCATTATTCATTAATATTGGCGGTGGTGTGATCAGTGACATGGGTGGATTTATTGCCTCCACTTTTAAAAGAGGAATCGATTTTATTAATATCCCAACAACTTTATTATCACAGGTGGATGCTTCTATCGGAGGGAAAGTTGGAGTGGATATGAACCATTTGAAAAATGAAATTGGTTTGTTTAATAACCCTGCAGCGGTTTTTATAAATAGTCGTTTTTTAAATACGTTGGATAAACGTCAGGTATTATCAGGATTTGCAGAGATGATCAAGCATGCATTAATTGCTGATGCAAATTATTGGATTAAAGTTACCAATGCTGATTTTGCTGACCTTGATTCATTTGACGAATTAATAAAAACTTCTGTACATATTAAAAATACGATCGTTCTGGAAGATCCTAAAGAGCAAAATATCAGGAAAGCGCTGAATTTCGGTCATACCATCGGTCATGCCGTAGAAACACATTCATTGGAACAGCATAATAATAGTCACCTTTTTCATGGTGAAGCTGTAGCGGTTGGAATGGTTTGTGAAGCATATCTCTCAAATAAAATCTGCAAACTTTCGAAAAAGAATTTGGATGAAATTACTCAGTTTATCATCAGTAAATATAAGGCTGTTAAGATCGAAGAAATGGATAAGCACCGGTTAATAGAACTGATGCGTCATGATAAGAAAAATGAAAAAGGAGATATTAACTTTTCATTGTTATCTGAGATCGGGAAATGTGAGATAAATAAAAAGGCAAAAGCAGATGAGATAATAGAATCCTTGAAATATTATTCTGAGCAAATTAAACTGATGAAATAATGAAGTATTCTGTTTCACACACAACAAAAATCATAAAAGGTTCCATTACGCTCACTGCTTCAAAAAGTGAAAGTAACAGAGCATTGATCATTCAGGCATTGTGTACAGAAAAATTTGAGATAAAAAATTTAGCTACAGCTCAGGATACTCTTACACTGAATAATATTCTTCAAAGTCAAAATTCGCAATTACTTGATGTTGGTGCTGCCGGAACAACCATGCGTTTTTTAACTGCCTATTATTCAACAATGATCGGAACACGAATTATTACCGGCTCCGAAAGAATGAAAAAACGCCCGATTGGGATTCTGGTGAATGCATTACGCGAATTGGGTGCTCAGATAGAATACATGGAAGAGGAAGGTTTTCCGCCTCTGAAAATTACCGGTAAGGCTCTGAGAGGTGGCGAAATTGAAATGGATGGCAATGTAAGCAGTCAGTTTATTTCTGCTTTATTATTAATTTCTCCTCAATTACAAAATGGCTTGGTGATAAAATTTAAAGGCGAAGTAACTTCACGTCCATACATCAACATGACATTAAAAATGATGGAGGAGTTTCGTGTTTATGGTCAATGGCACGATAATTCTATTTCTGTAAGCAAGCAAAATTATCATAAAAAGAGTGAAGTAGATTATGTTTATAATGTAGAAGGCGATTGGAGTTCAGCTTCTTATTGGTATGCGATTGCTGCTTTAGCAAAAGAGGTCGACCTTACAATTCATGGATTGAAACATCCAAGTTTACAAGGCGATTCAATTGTTGCAGATGTATTTAGTTTTTTCGGAATAAAAACAGAATATGTTGCAGGTGGAATTCGTATCACAAAACATAGAGTAAAGGATGAACATTTTGGTTTCGATTTTTCTGATTGTCCGGATATTGCCCAAACGATATCTGTTGTTGTGAGTGCCATGAATATACCCGCTTTGTTCAATGGTTTGCATACCTTACGGATAAAAGAAACCGATCGTATTGAAGCCCTGAAAATTGAATTGAAAAAACTGGGTACTGAAGTTGAAATCCTAAACGACAACAGTATAAAAATAAATTCTTCAGCTACAAACAACTCTCCAAAAGCTTCTGAAGGGAATACTTCTGTAACTATTTCTACTTATGAAGATCATCGTATGGCAATGGCATTTGCTGCTTTTGCAATGAAGGTAGATACAATTAATATTGAACATCCTGATGTCGTAAAAAAATCATATCCCGGTTTTTGGAATGATCTCAAGAGCATCGGATTTATAGTGAAAGAAGTATAATGATATAGTAGAATCTTTCCTTCTGATCATCAGTTGTTTATAATTTGGGATGGGGGTTTTCTTTTGTATATTTGTTTATACCATCCAATTTTCGCTCCATGAAAACAAATTTACTTACTTCCAAATTCTTATTTCTATTTTGCATTTTTTTTATTTCGCTAAAAACAGAAGCTGCTACTTTTACGGTAATAAATACGTTGGATGCTGGTGCCGGATCATTACGCCAGGCAATTATTTCTGCTAATGCAAATCCGGCAGATGCTGATAATATTGTTTTTAATATTCCTGCCTCAGACCCTAATTATAATGCTGTAACAGGTGTTAATACAATTACACTTCTTTCTTTATTACCTACAATAAATAGTGTTTCAGTTGCTGTCGATGGAACAACACAACCGGGTAATACAAATCCGAATGGACCGGAAATTTGTATAAAAAGCGTAACCAATTTAACCTATGCTTTATGTTTCCCTTTTTCAGGAGGTGTTGCAAAGGGATTAATTATATACGGATTTCAGTATGGAATTATTCTTACAAAATATAGCACTTATCCAAGTGGAAATTGCACAGTCTCCGATTCATATATTGGTGTTAATTATGATGGCAGCACCGCAATTCCAAATGATATTGGTGTTGTGCTGTATGGTGACGTAGCGAACAATACGATAAATAATAATATTATTTCCGGAAATACGACTGCCGGAATCGGCATTCAAAAATCAAATAATAATGTTGTAAAAGGGAATTATATTGGCTGCGATAGAACCGGGATGCTCGCTATTCCTAATTATTACGGAGTGGCAATCGATTCATCTTCTTATAATACAGTCGGGGGAAATTCTTCGCTTCAACGAAATATTATTTCGGGAAATTCATATGCCGGTGTTGCAATCAATACAAATATTTCGCATGATAATACTATCAAAGGGAATTATATCGGTATCAATGTTAATGGTGTTGTTAGGACAGATACAATTTCAAATTACTATGGTATCGCGATAAACGATTCTTATAATAATAGTATCGGAGGTGCTACAGCAGCCGAAAGAAATATTATTTCCGGTAACGTGGATGGGGGGATTTCAATTCTCGGTTCAAATGCTAAAAACATGATCATCAAAGGAAATTATATTGGGACAAATGTTTTAGGAACCGATTCTATTCCAAATGCAAACGGGATCTTATTAAGTGGGACTTCCGGTAACATCATTGGAGGAGGCGCTTCAGGAGAAGGGAATTTAATTTCCGGAAATAAATTGGCTGGTCTTGTAATGGTTTATTCGGGAACACGATTAAATTCTATAAAAGGTAATTTGATAGGAACTGACTATCAGGGAACTCAAATATTAAGTAATCATACAGGAATATATATAAAGAGCAATGCCAACAAAAATACCATCGGTGGCTCAACTGCAGGTGAACGGAATATCCTTTCAGGAAATATTGAGATGGGATTATGTATTGAAACATCTGATAGTAATGTAGTAAAAGGAAATTATATCGGTCCTGATATTACCGGTTTGAATGCAATGAAATTGTCAAATGATACACTCATCCAGGCAAACGGTTTATATTTTAATTCAAATTCAAAATACAATACTGCCGGTGGTTATGCTACAGGTGAAGGCAATGTGATCTCCGGTAACAGAGTGTACGGTCATGATTATTATGGTAACTCTTCCTATAATGCAACCATCGGAAATTACATCGGAGTAGATGCAACAGGAAATACTGCTATGCCTAATGCAACCGGTATCTGTATGGATGGCGGCTCGAATCACAATCCGATCATTAATAATGTCCTTTCCGGTAATCGTGCATATGGATTATTTATTGTGACAACCGGAACTAATTATAATGTTTTGACAGGAAATAAAATTGGAACCAATGCTGCCGGAACAGATACTGTTCCAAATCAGATCGGAGTTATTTTAGGCGGAGGAACAAAGCATAATACCATTGGAGGAACAACAGTTGCAGATAGAAATATTATTTCAGGAAATAGATTTGATGGAATTGAAGTTGCAGATATGTATACTTCTTATAACGATATCAAAGGGAATTTTATTGGAACGGATATAACAGGAACTCTTGCATTGCCTAATTATATTGGTATAGGAATGGCAACGAAACCTAGTAAAAATAATATCGAAAATAATGTGATCAGTGGAAATAATTACTTAGGACTGATTATCTATGAAAATTGTGATAGTAACACCGTTTACAGTAATAAGATAGGAGTAGCTTCCGATGGAACAAGTCCGCTCAAAAATAAAAATTCCGGTATCGTTATCGCAAAAGCTTCCAGATATAATAAAATTGGCGCTTTGAATAAAGGAAATATTATTGCATATAATGATACGATTGGAATTGCTGTGATCGATACAGGAACAGTTTTTAATACTATTTCTTCCAACCAGATCTATAACAATGGAATTATGGGAATTGACCTTTATCCTTATGGTGTAAATAATAACGATATTCTTGATAGTGATACAGGATCAAATGAAAAAATGAATTATCCTGTGATACAATCTGTTTTTCTCGATTGGTATACAGGAATTACAACCATTACAGGAACCATGGATTGCGCTACTTATTCGGGACCTGCCGGAATAAAAATAGAACTTTTTAGATCCAACGGTGCAAATATTTTTAATCATGGCGATGCAACAGCTTATCTTGGTGATACTGTTGTCATAGGCAGTTCGGGCAATTGGAGTTTTAATTGTACAGGTTTGACTGCCAGCGACAAGGTTACTGCAACTGCAACCGATAGTAAAGGAAATACTTCTGAGTTTGCTTTAAACGCGAGTATTACAGTTGGCATCAATGAAAATGATTCGGGTAATGATTTTTATGTTTATCCAAATCCGGCTACCGATAAATTGACTGTTTTATTTAACAATGTAAATGAAAAGCAAGTGAAAATTAATCTTTATTCTGTAACAGGAGAATTGGTTAAAATGCTCGAGGATAAAAAAATTGGTATAGGGAAAGTAGAGTTGAAATACGACATAGGAGCACTTATGATTGATCAAGGTTTGTATTTTATTTCTATCACAGAAGATGGAAGAACTACTCAGTCAGGTAAAGTAATTATTACGAAATAAAAAAATGCAAGTCATGAGATACAAAAATATTTTTTCTGCACTTATTTTTTCCTTATTAATTTATGATGCAAATGCAACTGTTTATACGGTAATTAACACGAACGACTCAGGTGCAGGTTCCTTGCGGGCAGCTATTTCTAATGTGAATATTTTTCCGGGAACACATACAATAGCATTTAATATTCCTCTTTCTGATCCTAATTATATTGCTTCACAGGGCGTTTGGAAAATTACGCCAACCAGCACATTGCCAATTATTACCCGCAACAATGTGACGATTGATGGAACTACTCAAACGACCAATCAGGGAAATACAAATCCTTCCGGCCCTGAAATTTTAATTGACGGCAATCATTTGTTTGGTTCTGATTTTGCATTTCATTTATATAATGTTTCAGGTGCTACAATAAAAAGCTTTAT
Organism: Bacteroidota bacterium; assembly: GCA_947476185.1. Lineage (GTDB taxonomy): Bacteria > Bacteroidota > Bacteroidia > 2-12-FULL-35-15 > 2-12-FULL-35-15 > 2-12-FULL-35-15. The sequence goes on along the minus strand of CANJPX010000052.1, from coordinate 5,876 downwards.
CATAGGCAGATTTACCGTTGGTATTGAGATTTCAGGAACAAGTCACAACAACACAATTGTCGGGAATTATGTTGGTTGTAATTTTAATGCTACCGACACATTGAGTAATACACACGGAATAGAATTGTTAAGCGGCCCTTATCAAAACATAATAGGAGGAGCTACAGCAAGTGAACGTAATATTTTTTCAGGAAACGACCATGTGGGAATTCGTCTGGTGAACGCGAATAGCAATATCATAAAAGGAAATTATGTTGGACTTAATCGTACCGGTAATGCAGCGGTAAGAAATTATGATGGGATAAGTATTGAAGGAACTTCAAAATATAATTTAATTGGAGGTTATACTGCAGCAGAAAGAAATTATGTTTCCGGTAATGTTGCATATGGTATTCCCGTTTTTGGTACAGGATGTAATTATAATATTATTGTTGGGAATTTTATAGGAACAGATATTACCGGGATCGATTCTATCCCGAATACTTATGGTGTATTATTTGATGATGGAGCAAGTTATAATAGGCTTGGTGGAAGCGTTGCAGGAGCAGGTAATTTATTGTCAGGTAATTCAGGATATGGTGTTTTTCTTTATAACCCCGGGACACAAAAAGATACCGTTATTGGAAACCTAATCGGAACGGATATTTCGGGCACACAGCCATTACCAAATTCAAACGGAATAGTGATTGATGGACCGTCTTTTAAACATTATGTGGATAGCAATGTTGTTTCAGGAAACAGGCAAAATGGCATCGATATTCATTTAGCCGGCACCGATAGCAATATTGTTGTTCACAATAAAATAGGAACCGACATTACCGGAACACAACCATTGGGTAACGCTTTAGATGGGATCCGTATCGGTGAAGGGCCTCATTATTCAATGATCGGTGGGGCGGGCAAGGGAAATGTTATTGCATATAATGGTGGCAATGGTATCACTGTTATGACTGCAGCTGAATTGTATAATACCTTTTCAGAAAATTCTATTTATAATAATGCAGGATTAGGGATAGATCTTTTTCCTGCCGGACCTACACCTAATGATTTCGGTGATGGTGACAGCGGACCAAATGATTTTATGAATTTCCCGGTGATACAACTTGTGAGTCTTGATTATTTCAGCGGGATTTCAACTGTAACCGGAACCATTGATCATACGGTATTTGGCGGAGCCAATGGAATTAAGATCGAGTTATTCAAAGCTGTTGTCGATGCATCCGGCTACGGACAAGGGAAAGATTATTTCGGAACTGCAATAGCAAATGCTGCAGGTAATTGGTCTTTTACTTGTTCTTGTTTGACCGGTGCCGATTTCATCACTGCCACTGCTACCGACTTGTTGGGTAATACTTCAGAATTTTCGCTTAATACAAATATCACTGTAGATATAAATGATATTGCAAAAAACAATGGTATAAAATTGTATCCAAATCCGGCAAACGATAATTTAATTGTAGAATTTACAGATGCGAAATTTATAAATACCGAATATAAAATTGTGAATTTACTTGGAGAGGTTGTAAAAACTGGTGTCATCGAAGAAATGAAAAATCGTATTCCTGTTGAAAATTTATCCGGAGGAATTTATTATTTGCAATTAAATAATAAAAGTGAGCCTAATATTTTTAAAATTGTGAAGCGGTAAAAAATATTTTTTAAATCCTCTTGCTCACATAATTAAATCTCAAAAATAATAGAACAGCAGCAACGGTCAACCCCAGCGATAATCCATACCATATCCCTTGAACACCTAAATTCATTTTGAATCCTAAAAAATAACTCATCGGTAAACCCACTGCCCAATATGCGAAGAGTGTTATAACGGTTGGGATCTTTACATCTTTTACTCCGCGTAAAGCACCTAATCCAACAACTTGTATTCCATCGCTCAATTGGAAAAATGCTGCAATGACGATCAAAGAAGAAGCAATTCCGATTACGTTTGTTCCTTTACTGAAAATGGTCGGTAGGAAATTATGCAAGGAAATAAAAGTGAGCGCCATACAACCCATAAATATCAATACCATTACAAACGCACTAAAGCCGGCAGTTCTGATGCCTTCTCTGCTTTTTAATCCCAATTGATTTCCCACACGTACGGATGCTGCTGAAGACAAACCGCTTGCCATCATATAAGTGGTAGCTGCGACACTGAGGGCAATTTGATGAGCTGCTTGTGCTTGCGGACTGATCCAGCCGATCATGATCACCGCAAATGCAAATGCACCCACTTCAAACACCCATTGTAAACCGGAAGGAATGCCTATTGCTAATATTTTTTTTACCAATGTTTTGTCAATTCGCAAGAAGTCGAAAAATTTAAAACTAAATCCCTGCCAGTAAATTTTAAAATGTTTGTTATAATACACATAAGCAAACATTGCCAAAGCCATAACTACCCGTGAGATAAAGCTGGCCCAGCAGGATCCCATTAATCCCATCGCATGGAAACCCCAATGTCCGAATATCATTAAATAGTTCAATAAAATATTCAGCAGATTAGCGCCAATGGTGATAAACATTGCAACCCGTGTAAAAGAAAGTCCTTCGGTAAATTGTTTGAATCCTGAAAAAATGCACAGAGGTATCATTCCTAGCATCATCACATTCAGAAAGGGAATGGCCTGGTCAACTACTTCTTGTTTTTGATCAAAGAGGTTCAATATTGGTGAAATTGCCAATAAAAGAACGAAAAGCAGGATCCCTAAAATGGTATTTATGAAAATACCATGTTTCAATAATGCAGCATTTGCGCTATAGTCTTTCGAACTATCCGCAGCAGCAACCAATGGAGTGACGCCATAAGAAACACCAAGCCCGAAAACCAATACAAGTGTGTAAAGGCTGTTAGATAAGGCTACTGCAGCTTGTTCTATGGTCCCAATTTGTCCAACCATCGCAGTATCGACCACACCAACCATTATGTGGCCTAATTGGCTGAAAACTAAAGGGTAAGCAAGTAGGAATGTTGCTTTGTAGCTGTTAAGGTAATTTTTTGAAAGTAAACTCGACATAATTGGCCGTAAAGATAGTTTTTATCTTCAAAGCATCGGAGCCCTTTATTGACAAGGGTATTAATTTGAATATTTTTATCAAGCCCATGCAACCTGAAATGTTAAAAATTCATCTGTAATTTGTACTATTCAATTGAACATTTATTACATTTGCGATTGAAAATTTAATAACGTATTAATCAAATACTTAATAATGAAAAAACAGCTATTAACTTTCGTTTTGCTTGGAACTTTTTTGATTCAGGGTTTTTCTCAAACTTCAAAAATACCGGCTACCGATACGAAGGCTTACGATAAGATGAAGGCCGATGGGAAAATCCCTGCCGGCTTAAAGATAAAAAATACGAATACATCTTTTCAGCCTACTTTAGAGGATCTTCAGCGTGTTGGAGCGGCTCACAAAATGGCTTCTTCAGGTTGCGGATGTTATATTACTCCGGATGCTACCTATACTTTAGCAATGGCTCCTAACGATGACGGAAGTACAGGATTGATAGCGATTCCTTTCAACTTTTGTTTGTATGGAACCAATTACAATACTTTGTATATCAACAATAATGGAAACGTATCCTTCGGAACTTCATATGGAACCTTTTCTTCTTCTCCTTTTCCTGATGCCAGTTATATTATGGTTGCTCCGTTTTGGGGTGATGTTGATACAAGAGGTACGGGTACTGTAAAGTATAAGATCACTCCAACTGCTCTTTATGTAAATTGGGAAGCTGTTGGATATTATAGTTCTATGACCGATCTGGTAAATACATTTCAATTGATCATTACTGACGGTATTGACGGTATTTTACCTCCGGGAAATAATATCGCTTTTTGTTATGGTGATATGCAATGGACAACAGGTGCTGCATCTTCCGGAGTAGGGGGATTTGGTGGTACTCCTGCAACTGTTGGTGTAAATCAAGGTTCTCCAGGATTAAATTATATTCAAATTGGTCGTTTCGATCAGCCGGGTGCTGCTTATGATGGTGGATATGGTCTTAATGACGGTGTTAGCTGGTTGGATAATCAATCGTTTTATTTCAATTCCTGCTCAGGAAATAACATTCCTCCTATCGCTAGTATTTCTCCTCCATTACTCGGTGGTGGTGGTGCTTGTGACACACTTAAACTTTGCGGAACAAACGATACATTGATTGTTAGTGCTTTATTCTTATCTCCCGAAATAGGCCAGAACACTGTAATAACAGTGAATACATATGGTACTCCCGGATTTTCGGTTTTGAGTAATACTCCTGGAAACTCCGCTACCGCGCAAGTGCAGATAATTGCATCTCCGGCAAATGCAGGATTACAAATGATCACCTTCACAGCTACAGATGATGGAACTCCTGCCGGTATTACTACTATTAATATAAATGTATTTATTGATACAACAGGACTGGCTGCTTTTAATCCGATAATCTCTGGTATACTCGATTTTTGTACCGGCGACAGCACAACTTTAAGTGTCACTCCAACAACATATGATGCATATATCTGGAATAACGGTTCAACAGCATTCTCAATTGTTGCAAATGCTTCAGGACAATATTATTGCACAGCCCGTGAAAATGGTTGCTTCAAAACGGTATTGGTTGATGTAGTAGAACATCCGAATCCTACTCCCGAAATCATCGGAAATTTATTTACATGCTTTTCAAATACGACTGCTCTAACTGTTGATTCAACAGGATTGTATCCAACTTATTTATGGTCTAATACTAGCACCAACGACTCTATATTTGTTGTGAGTGGAACGTATTCTGTAACCGTGACCGATTCATTTGGTTGTGTCGGAACATCTCCTTCTGTAACTGTGATCAACGCAAATCCTGATGTATCCATTTCCGGTTCCAGTCCGTTTTGTCCGGGTGATAGTATCGCATTAACTGCTGTTCCGACAATTCCTGCAGGTGCAAGTTATTTGTGGTCCAATTCGGATAATACTTCATCAACGTATGTTAATACGGTAGGCCAAGTTATTGTAACGGTTTCCTATACCAACGGATGTAACGCTGCTGATACAATTACAACTACGCAATTTTCTGCACCTATAGCTGACTTTAGTAATACTCCTGCCGGAACATCAAATCCTGGAGTCCCTGTGAACTTTAATGATCTTTCTTCCATTGCCGGACCTCCAACTATTACCAATTGGGTTTGGTACTTTGGTGATAGCCTCGGCGTGATTGGTTCTACTGCTCAAAATCCAACGCATACATACGGACAAAATGGAACCTATCTTGTTATACTTGCAGTGCAAAGTAGCAACGGATGTTGGGATACTGTTTATCATGAATATATTATTGTTTCTAATATCGATGTGCCTAATGTTTTTACACCTAATGGTGATAAGGACAACGAATATTTATTTTTCAAAAATCTGGATTTCTTCCCGGGAACTTCAATTACAATATTTAATCGTTGGGGAAATAAAATCTATGAGAGTGCCGATTATCAAAATAATTGGAACGGTGGCGGACAAAGCGATGGCGTTTATTATTTCGTGTTAGAAAATCCGAAATTCGAAAAACCTGTTTCTAACTTCTTCCAGATCTTAAGATAATATTACGATCTTTTCAAAAAAAAATCCTGCTAATCATTTAGCAGGATTTTTTTTTGAATGAATGTTGAACTCGAAAGAATATTGAAAAATTTAAACCTTCAAATAGCTATTCCTTGTTTCAGTTTGTTAGCTGAAACTATACACTTTATGCAAGACTTTCAGTTTCTAATTTTTTTTGATGACGCTTACTAAAACTTAAACTTCACTTGTGCTTTGATTTCTGATTTTGTATTCCCTTGGATTTCGGTAAGCGCACCGGCACTGATCACTTTTTTGTTATCATAATAGGTTTGAGAGTA